>NZ_JALNUL010000039.1:0-39220 GCF_026540775.1 Methylobacterium sp. GC_Met_3 | reverse complement strand
ACCACCATGCAGCAGCCTCTCAATTGGCTCGGTCCAAAATACCGGTCAGGTCAGGCCCGACGCCCCAGAACAGCCCCACGCTCGGGACCGGGCCGTCCTCGGATGATGCCGCAGTTTCGTCGACGTCGAAGCGGGGAGAGTCGGCCATGGGTCCGCTCTCAGAACACAAACTTCCAGTCGATCTTCCGGACCGGCACGGCCGGGTGAGCGGCCAGCAGCAGACGGCCGAACGTTAGCGTCGCGTGCATCATGGCGGTGATCCATCGAGGGAGGAATAGAACAGGGAGAAGGATGATGGCGGTCCGGGCGGGCGGGGACGCCCGGCCGATGCGGCGTGGGATCAGCCGCGGGTGAGCGCACCGCCGAAGGCGCAGGACGTCCCGTGGAAGTTGCCGCAGCGCCGCTCCTCTATCCGCACGCGCTTGCGATCCGGTGAGAAGCGCAGGGTGAGCGTACAGGTCTCGTCCGACCCTTTGTCCTTGCGCGTCAGCATGAGCGCCCCTGGGTCGCCGGGCTTGGCAAGTCCGCGCAGCTCGCCAGTGCACTGGTCCGGGATTGCGGTGCCGACGACGACAAAGTGAGCGCCGCTGCAGTCGCCGAACTCGAACACCTGCAGGTCGAGCCGGCCCTCGCCACGCCCTTGTAGCGCCCCTCGAACGGCGAGACCGCCTGAGCGGGCACCGTGGTGAGCGCAAGTGACGTGAGTATGCCGAACCGCAGAGCGATGGTGACGAGGTGCGCCCGCCCGCGGTGACGCAGCGTGCGCTCGATTACGGTGGGGTGACAGGACGGCCTGAGCATGACGACAGGGTCTCGCTGCGGCTCGAAACAGCCGGGGAGAGGGATTCCCGTTGCCCACCTCCGGAATTCACCCCGAGACACAGATTTCCTCCGCGGCCGGCGGTCGCACTCCGCCCGAGCGGGTCGTCGTCACGCCACGTCAGTCGTTTGTTCGGAAGCGGTGTATGCCGGGCGGCGGATGGCGGCGGCCGACTGCGTAGCCCACAGCCCGTAACGGTCGCGCAACTCATCCGATCGCCCGCGGTGCGCCGTCGCGCAGGTCGGTGTCGAAGCGAAAACCATGAGGCGCGGCTTGGGTCGACCCTCAGCGTGCACTCCCGGTCGCTAGTTCGGCCACGAACGGGTCTGCGGGGTCTCGGCGTTGCGCCAAAGCACAGGCCGAAGCCTGAAGTGATTGGTGGGCGTCATCGTTTGGAAGGGGGCGTCCCTCAACAGCAGCTCACGTCCGCCGACATCCGGCGTCTGAGTTGGGGCCCCCGTGGAGGTGCCGTTAAAACGTGTTATTTATGAGCAGCTTGGGCGTAGTGATGGCGGAGACGGAGGGATTCGAACCCTCGATACCCATTTCTGGGTATGCTCATTTAGCAAACGAGTGCCTTCAGCCGCTCGGCCACGTCTCCGGCGCTCTGGATCTAGAAGGTCGAGCCGGGCGGGTCAACCCGATCCCGGCGGGCTGCCGCTACGCGGCGGCGCTCGACGTGCTTGGCGATGCGCAGATGCCGCGAAATCGCGTAGTTCATCGCCGTCAGGAAGCCGTAGGTGCCCCGCACGAAATGCCGACGGCCGAGATAGGCCTTCAGGAAATTGCCCGGCAGCTCGACGAATACCCGCCAGCTCGGAATCACCACCCCGCGGGCCTCCAGGTCGTCGGCCTGCTGGTCCGAATAGCGGTTGAGCTTGTCGAGCTGGTCGCCGAGCGAGCGCACCGAGAAATGGTGGATCACGCCCTTGAGGCGTCCCGCCGTCACCCCCGGTTCCAGCGCCACCCGGTCGTGGACCGGGGACGCGGCGTAGCGGCCGCGATCCTTCCGGTAGAGCCGCACCGGAGTCAGCGTGTAGGCGAGCGGGTGCGGGCGCGCCTCACCCGGAAAGATCTCGGCGATGCCGATCCGCCACGCCGGCTTCGTCGGCTCGCCCGTCGCGAACAGGGCGCGGATCTCCCGCGCGAGAATCCCCGGCACCACCTCGTCGGCGTCGAGGTTCAGGAGCCAGACATGGCGGCACTGCTCCTCGGCGAAGCGTTTCTGCGGCCCATAGCCCGCCCACGGATTGTGGATCACCCGCGCGCCAAGCGATTCGGCCAATGCCTGCGTGCCGTCCGTGGAACCCGAATCGACCACCACGAGGTCGTCGGTCAGGTCGCGCACCGCCCGGATCGTGGCGCCGATCCGGTCCGCCTCGTTGTGGGCGATGACGAAGATCGACAGGGGGAGGGGGCCGGCAGCCGCCGCGCCCTCCGGGATGCCGCTCACGCCAGCCAGTCCGGCACCCGGTCGAGGGCGACGAGCGCCTCGACGTCGAGGCGCGGACGCACGGTCGCGGCTTGGTGACCCCGCACCAGAACCTCCGGCACCAGGGGCCGCGTGTTGTAGGTGCAGGACTGGACCGCCCCGTAGGCGCCCGCGCTCATCACGGCGATCAGGTCGCCGGCCTTCACTTCGGGCATCTCGCGGTTGAGGGCGAGATAGTCGCCGCTCTCGCAGACCGGACCGACCACATCGACCACGCGCCATGGGGTGTCGGGCCCCGGCTCGGCCACCGGGCGCAGGCCGTGATAGGCCTCGTACAGGGTGGGACGGATCAGGTCGTTCATCGCCCCATCGACGATCACGAAGGTGCGCCCCTCGCTGTGCTTCACGTACAGCACCCGGGTCACCAGGATTCCGGCATTGCCGGCGATCATCCGGCCGATCTCGAAGACCGGTCGCAGGCCCAGCGGCGCGAAATGCGGCCGCAGGGTCGCGGCGAGCGCCGCCGGGTCGGGGGGCGGGGCATTGTCGTCGCGATAGGGGATGCCGAGGCCGCCGCCGAAATCGATGTGGCGCAGCGGATGGCCCGCCGCCAGGAGCTGCCGAGCGAGACCGGCCAGCAACCGCGCCGCGTCGGCGAACGGGGCCAGATCGGTGATCTGGCTGCCGATATGCATGTCGACGCCGTGGACCGCGAGGCCCGGCAGGGTGGCCGCAGTGGCGTAGACCGCCGGCGCCCGGGTGATCGGGATGCCGAACTTGTTCTCGTACTTGCCGGTGGAGATCTTGGCATGGGTGCCGGCATCGACGTCCGGATTCACCCGGATCGAGACCGGTGCCGTGAACCCGAGCGCCGTGGCGGTCTCGGACAGGGCCGCGAGTTCAGGCTCGCTCTCGACGTTGAAGCAGAAGATGCCGGCATTGAGCGCGGCCTCCATCTCGCCGCGGGTCTTGCCCACGCCGGAGAAGACGATCTTGCCGGGATCGACCCCGGCCGCCAGCGCCCGGTGCAACTCGCCGCCCGAGACGATGTCCATCCCGGCGCCTTGGGCCGCCAGGGTACGCAGCACCGCCTGGTTGGAGTTCGCCTTCATGGCGAAGCAGACCAGGGCGTCGTCCCCCGCGAAGGCCTCGGCGAAGACGCGGTAATGCCGCTCCAGCGTGGCGGTGCTGTAGCAGTAGAACGGGGTGCCGACCTCATCGGCGAGATCCGTCAGGTCGACGTCCTCGGCGTGGAGCCGGCCGTCGCGGTAGTGAAAATGATGCATCTCGGCCGTGTCTCGTCTGGCGCCGGGGACGGAATGTTTCCCGTGAAACATCCGGTCCGGGTCGCAGGGCGCGCCCGAGGGATGGATGACCGGGAGCACACAGCCGCGTTGCGGAGCCCCGGGCCTCCGCCCTCTACAGCAGCGGATCCAGAATAAAAGGTTCCTTCGGGACGCGGTAGCCCCGCCGCGCACCGCGGCTGGTCTGGACCGGAGCCTCGGTGCCCCCCGGCGGAACGGCCGCCGTCGACAGCTCGTCCCCGGCGCGGACCGAGGCCGGATCCGGCTCGGGCGCGCCGCTGCCGAGGCCCACCGAGACCGGCAGGGTCCGGCGGCCGTTCGCCGTGTCCGAGCCCGCCTGGGCGGCGGAGGCCACGGGGGCGGTGGTCTGGGGCGGTTCCAGGGCGCCGCGCCGTCCGCAGGCGGCGAGCGCCAGGGCGGCGAGGCCGGACACGGCAAGGAGCTTCAGGACGGGGTTCGACAACATCGCGCGCGGGTCCGGCAGGCTCGGCACCGGCGCGCGGGGCGCCGGCGGGAGCCCGAGCTTAGCGGTTGCGGGGCGCGGGCGCGAGCGCGCGGCCGCAACAGGTCGCGGCCGCGACGGGGAGACTCGCCTCAGCCGCGGCGGTCCTTGCCGTCCTGCGCACCCTGCCGGCCCTTGGACGGGGTGCTCTGGCCCTGCTCGGCCTCGTAGGCGTCGATCGCGCGGCGGCAGTTCTCGCTGAGCTTCTTCCAGTTCTTCTGGAAACAGGCATCGGTGGCCGGATCGTCAGGGGCCAGATTGCCGCAATAGGTCAGGTAGTCGCCGGTGCAGTACTTCTTCAGGGTCTCGTTGCCGCGCTTCGTCTGCTGCGCCGAGGCCGGCAGCGTCAGGGCAGTGGCCGCCAAGACGGCGAGAACGATTGGCTTCAGGCGCATGGGTGTCCGTACCATCTTGGGAAATGGAGATGTGCAGAAGGCGTCCGCGTTGCGATGGGGCCTTTGCGTGGTCGAAACAAGGCGAGCGGCGCCGGTTTGCGCCCACCCGCCAAGGGGGAAAGTCGGAGCCCGGTCAGACCCGTTCCGGCTGCGGAACCGGATGGGCGGCCCGGGGCATGCGGCCCGGGCTCGTCACGGCGTCGGCTACTTCGACGATCCGGCGGCGCAGATCCGCGTTCTCCCGCTCGATGCCGGCCTGCCGGTCGGCCGAGCGGTCCGCGAGCGTCAACGCCAGGGCCTCTTCGGCCGCCTTGAGGCTCGCGCGCAGGTCGTCGCGCTCGGTCGACACTGCATCCAGGCCGGATGCCTGCCGGGCGGTCTGCCGCAGGCCCAGGAGCGTGTCGAGCAAGTCGGCGTGGGCGTCTTCGAGGGCCTGGAGCGTGGCGAGGCTCGCGGTGCCGTCTTCGCGGGCGAGGACGAGCTCGGTCTCGAGTTCCCGGGTCTTCGCCTGGACCTGGGCGATTTCGGAATCCCGGGCCGCGACATCGCGCGTAAGCGCAGCGACCCGCATGGTCCCGGCACCGAGCGCCGCCATCTCGGTCTGGCGCTTGGCCTCCGCGGTCTCGGCCTTGCGCTCCAGGCGGCGCTGCTGGACGGCGAACTGCGCGCGCAGGAAGTCGCGCTCGGCCGCGATCTCGGCCGGCGACAGGGGCAGGCGCGCCTCGGCCCGCCGCCGGGCCAGCCGGGCGGCCCGGGCGTTGAGGGCCGGCAGCAGCAGCAAGCCGCACAGGCTCGCGGCCAGGAAGCCCAGCGCGAAGATCATCACCGCTTCGATCACGAGGGAACAACCCGCGCATCCGGCCGGAAGACCCGGCCCGTCGTCACTCTAGCCCAGGTTGATCGGAAGGGCGAAATCCAATCGTCCCGCCGCAGCGTCAAAACGGGTTCCAGGTTGGTTCCCGGGTGAACTTCAGATAGCCGACATTGATCCCCAGCCGTGCGCCCACGCCGCTGCGGATCGGCACCACGATGATCCGGTCGTTGACCACCGCGGTCATGCCGAACCCGCCGACGAGGTAGGCCGAGCCGTCGACGCCGCCGAAGCGCCGGTACAGGTCGCGCACGTTCGGCAGGTTGTAGACCAGCATCATGGTGCGCGCCCCGTCGCCGCCGACGTCGAAGCCGACCGACGGCCCCTGCCAGTAGATGCGCCGCTGGCCGGCATTGCGGGTGTAGAGCGTGCCTTCGCCGTAGCGGACGCCCGCCACAACGGCGCCGCCGCCCTCCTGGCCGAGGATGTAGCCGTTCGGCTCGCCCCAGCGCCGGCCCGCCTCCTCGACGGTCAGCGCGAGGCCGCGGGAGACCGATCCGAAGAACCGGTGTCCCGATTCCACGACCTCGCCGGGGCGGAAGGTCTCGGGGGTGTCGGCATCCTCGCCCCGCGCCAGGGCGGTGCCAGGCATGCCGAGGGAGGCGCCCAGGGGGGCGCCGAGCGCCAGGGCGAGGCCCGCGCGCAGCAGGCGGCGCCGGTCGGGGTCGCGATCGTCTCGTGCCGTCATCGTTGTCTCCTCGCCCGGTTCGATTAACGGTTCGTGCGATGGATCTGTGCCGCTCTCGTCCCGCCCGGCCGGAACCGGCCGCGGCCCGGAGGACGCATCCGTCCGGGTCCGCGGTCCCGCAGGGGTCCGGTCTGACGAGTGGGACCAGCTTCCGTGGGAATTCGCAAGATGTGGTTAACGCGTCCTGACCCCGCAGCCCGCAGCCCCGCATGCCTCACGTCGCGCCGGACCCGCGTGCTCGCCGTCTGTGCCGCCCTGATGCTGGCCCGGCCGGCGGCGGGCGAGTCGGTGGGGGCGCCGATCGTGCTGCTGACGCTCAACGGCTTCGATCCGGTCAGCTATTTTCTGGCGGACGGGCCGCGCGCCGGGACGGGCCGGTTCGAGCTGACCTGGGGTGGACGGGTCTGGCGCTTCGCCAGCAGCGCCAACCGCGAGGCCTTCCGGGACGATCCGGCCACCTACGCTCCTCGGCTCGGGGGCTACGACGCCGCGGGCATCCTGGAGGGCCGCTTGGTGGATGCCGATCCCCTGGTCTTCGCGGTGATCGGCAATCGCCTCTACCTGTTCCGGGACGCGGGGCGCCGCGCCCGGTTCCTGGCCGATCCCGGCCTCGTCGGCCAGGCGGAGGCGGCATGGCCGGGCCTGCGCGACCAGCCGGACGCGGCGTCTACGACGTCGCGCTGAGCGTCGGCCGGCCGACGCGCGTGCCGCAGGAGGCGGGCAGGGTGAGGCGCTGGGCCAGGGACGGGTCGCCGAGCGCCGCGAAGGGTCCGTTGCGGTGGTCGGGCCCGTGCTGCCCGTAGCGGATCGGACCGCCGCCCGGCACAACCACGCAGCCCCCGGCGGTCGCCACGAGGTGGTCGCCGGCCGCGGTGTCCCATTCCATGGTTGGGCCGCAGCGCACGTAGATATCCGCCTCCCCGGCCGCGATCAGGCCGAACTTGAGCGCCGAGCCGACTTGGCGCGTCTCCATCACCGGGAGGGCGGCGAGGCAGGTCATGGATTCGGCATCACCGTGCCGGCGGCTGCCGAGCGCCAGGAGGCCGGCCTCCGGCACGGCCCGAGCGTGCACCGGTCGCCCGGGGCCGGGGCGGCCGGCGGTCACGACGGCCTCGACGGCGGCGGTGCCTGCCCACCAGACCCGGTCGAGGCCCGGCGCCGCCAGGGCCGCCGCCACCGGGCGCTCGCCCGCCACCAGGGCGATGTTGACCGAGTAGTCGGGCGTTCCGGCCAGGAAGTCGCGGGTGCCGTCCAGGGGATCGACCAGGAAGAAGGTGTCGGCCGGCGCCACCACCTCGCCCCGTGCCGCGGCCATGCGCTCCTCCGCCACGACCGCGATCCCGGGGAATCGCTCGGCCAGGGCGGCGACGATCAAATCCTCGGACTCGACGTCGGCGGCGCTCCACGGGGTGCCGTCCGGCTTCAGGGCGTGGGGGCAGGGAGCCCGGTGATAGCGGCGCAGGATCTCGCCCGCCGCGCAGGCGATCTCGGCAAGCGCTGCGGCGATCCGCTCACGCTCAGGCCCCGAGATCGTCGCCGCGCCCGCCATGGTTCCTCCCAGACCACTCTGAATGCCCGAGCCGGCACGCGATGTCGACGGTTTGGAGTACGAATCCGGCGCTCGATCTGCGATCCGGTCCGCCTCCCGGCTCAGGTGCCGACGCTGCCGCTGCCGCCGGCAGGATGCATCAGCGGGGATGCGATTCAAGCCACCGTGCGCCGGATCCGCGCCAGCAGGGCCTGGCTCCGGCGTCGGTGGCGGCGCAGGTCCGCCGCGAGGCTTCGCGCGTCCGGCAGGCCCACCGCCTTGGCGATCTGCCGGGCCGCCGTCTCGGACGGTTCCGCGGTGGGATCGGCCATCACCAGCCGCTGCCATTGATAGACCGCGTCGAGGAACCCGTAGGTCTCGGCGAGGGACTCCGCTGCCTCGTCCGGCAGCAGGCCGCGCGCCGCCGCCCCGCGGAAGAGGGCCTCCGCGCCGAGGCCGATGCAGTCCGGCCAGTCGCGGGCGTGGCTCAGCACGACGGTCTGGGCCAGGAAATCGAGGTCGAACAAGGCGCCGGGGGCAAGCTTCAGGTCGTAGGGGCCGGCATGGCCGCGCTCCCGGGCGACGAGCGCCCGCATCGCCCCCGCCTCGGCGCAGACTTTAGCCGGATCGCGCTGTTGGGAAAGAATCGCGGCGATCTCGGCTGTGACGGCGGCCCCCAGGGTCGCGTCACCGGCCACGACCCGGGCGCGGGCGAGGGCCATGTGCTCCCAGAGTTCCGACCCGTCCCGGTGATAGGCCGCGAAGCCCGTGAGCTGCACGGCCGGCGGGCTGTGGCTGCCGTAGGGCCGCAGCCGCAGGTCGACCGCATAGAGCCGTCCCCGCCGCGTCGCTGTGGTGAGCGCCGCGAACAGGCGCTGCGCCAGCCGGTTGTAGGCGACCACGGCGTCGAGGGGCCGCCTTCCGTCGCTGGTGCGGTCCTCGGGATCGAAGTCGTACAGGAACACGAGATCGAGGTCGGATTCGGCGCTGAGCTGCCGGGAGCCGAGCCGGCCCAGCGCCAGGACGCAGCACCGCCCGTTGGGCACCGCGCCGTGGTCCTGGGCGAAGCGGCGTTCCTCCGCCGCCAGGCTCAAGGCCACCGTTGCCTCCGCGATCGCCGTGTAGGCCGCGCCGGCCTGCCGCGGCGTCAGGATGCCCGACAGGAGGCGTGCGCCGGTGACGAAGGCCATCTGCCGCGTGGCGTCCCGGCAGCGGTCGAGGACCTCCTCGTGGCTCGCCGGCTGTCCCACGAGCATCCGGTACTGGGCTTGGACCGCAGCGGGATCCAGGGGCGGCGTCACGAAATCCGCGTCCAGCACGGTGTCGAGGACGTGCGGGCTCAAGCCGACGGTGTCGGCGAGGCGCGGCGCCGTCCCGAGGATGTCGGCGAACAGCAGGCGCAGGCGCTCGTGCGAGCGCAGGATCGCCAGGAGTTCGGCCACGGCGGGCATCCGCGCGAAGGCGCGATCGAGGGCGAGCAGCGCCTCGTCCGGGTCGGCGGTGCCGCCGAGCGCCCGGAGCAGCGCCGGCAGCATCTCGGCGAGGATTTCCCGCGCCCGCCCGGTTCGCAGGGCCGGGCGGCGCCCCAGATGCCAGCCCTGCACGGTCTCCCAGGCGCGCGGCGGATCGCGGAACCCGAAGGTGCCGAGCCGCTCCAGGGTGGCGGGCTCCGGTTCGGACTCGCCGAAGACGAGGGTGTCGTCCGCGGCCGTCTCGGCCTCGAACAGCAGGGCGTAATGCGCCTGGACCTGGCCGGCATGGTGGAGCAGCGCCGCCTCGAAGGCCGCAAGATCCGGGAAGCCGGCGAACAAGGCGAGCCCGGTCAGCGCCTCGGCGCCGGTCGGCAGGCGCTGGGTCTGCTCGTCGCGGACCATCTGGATCCGGTGCTCCAGGGTGCGCAGGAACCCGTAGGCCTCGGTCAGCTCGTCGCGGGCGCGTCCGTCGATCCAGCCCGCCGCGGCGAGGCCGTCGAGCATCGCCACGGTGGAGCGGCCCCGGAGGCTCGGCTTGCGGCCGCCGAAGACCAGCTGCTGCGTCTGGACGAAGAACTCGATCTCCCGGATGCCGCCGCGGCCGATCTTGATGTCGTGGCCGGCGACCGCGATGGTCTCGTGGCCGCGGACCATGTGGATCTGCCGCTTCAGGGCTTGGATCTCGGCGATCGCCGGGAAGTCGAAGTGCCGCCGCCAGATGAACGGCGCGAGTTCGGTAAGGAACGCCGTGCCGGCCGGGATGTCGCCCGCGATCGGCCGGGCCTTGATGAAGGCGGCCCGCTCCCAGTTCTGGCCCAGCGTCTGATAGTAATCGAAGGCGAAGCCCGTGGAGAGGGCCACCGCGGTGGAGCCCGGATCCGGCCGCAAGCGGTAGTCGATGCGGTGGACGTAGCCCTCGGCGGTCCGGTCGGACAGGAGCTTCACCAGCCCCTGCGCGAGCTTGACGAAGAACGGCTTCGGGTCGCCCCCGGTCGCGGCCGCCGCGGCTTCGGTCTCGTAGAAGATCACGAGATCGATATCGCTCGAATAGTTCAGCTCGCCGCCGCCGAGCTTGCCCAGCCCCAGGACGATCAGCCCCGATCCGGCCTGCGGCGCGTCCGGATCCGGCGGCCGGAACCGACCGGTCGCGAGTCCCTGCCGGAGCAGCGCCTCGGTCGCCGCGCTCACCGAGGCGTCGGCGAAGTCGGACAGCGCCCGGGTGACCGCCGCGACATCCCAGCCGCCGCCGAGATCGGCCAGCGCCACGAGGAGCGCGTGCGCCTCCCGGTTGGCCCGCAGCCGCTTTCCGACCTCGGCGAGGTCGGGATTGACCCCGCAGGCCGCCCCGACCGCGCGCTGGCGGGCGATGATCTCCCGGCTCGCCGCATCGGGCGGCTGCTCCAGCAGCGCGACCAGGCGCTCCGGCGCCCGCAGGCACGCCCGCCAGAGGAAGGGGGAATGGTCGGCGAGACCCAGGAGCAGGTCACGGCAGGGTGGCGTCAGGAAACCCGGCGGGAGAGCCGGCGCGATTTCGGCGAGCCGGGCTCGCGCCGCCTCCGGGTCCCCGAGGGACAGGCGGGGCTGCAGGCTCTCGCGCAGGGTCGGGGCGGACTGCATGGGGCGGACCTCCGCGTCAGGGGCTGGCGGATTTGACGGATCGTCGATGGGCTGGGTCAATGGCCAACACCGTGCGCTCTCCCTCTGCCGGCTCCATCTCGCGATGCGTGGCCCATGACAGGCCGGTCCGAATCGGACGCCGCCGCGCCGATCCGTCAATCCCGGTAACGCTTTTCAAAGGCCGGCGTGGCGTTTATCCGTGCGGACCGGCCGTCGCCCCCGGTCCGACCCGCTGGGCGCGGGCTCCTTTGGGCGACGTGTACGCCGGATGCGGCGGCCGACGAACGGCCGCCAGTCGGGGCCCCGGCCCGCAGACGCCCGAACCAGATCCCCCCGGAGCGCACCATGTCGTCCCCGAACTCGCCGACCCTGACCCTCGACGGCCTCGACCTCGCCGCCCTTCTCTGCTCCCGCGTCTGCCACGACGTGATCAGCCCCGTCGGCGCGATCGTGAACGGGCTCGAAGTCCTGGAGGACGACGAGGACGAATCGATGCGCACCTTCGCGCTGGAGCTGATCGGCAAGAGCGCCCGGCAGGCCTCGGCCCGGCTGAAATTCGCGCGGATCGCCTTCGGCGCCGCGGGATCGGCCGGCGCCTCAATCGACCTCGCCGATGCCGAAAGCGTCGCCAAGGGCATGTTCTCCGACGACAAGACCAAGCTGACCTGGAGCGCCCCGCAGGCGCTGTTTCCCAAGAACAAGGTCAAGCTGCTCCTCAACCTCGTGATGATCGCCACGACCGCGATCCCGCGGGGCGGCGCGATCGACGTCGTGGTCTCCGGCGACGGCGCGGCGCCGAGCTTCGTGTTCAAGGCCAAGGGCTCGCATGCCCGCATTCCCCCGCACGTGGAGGAGCTGATGGCCGGCAGCCCCGAGAGCGGCACCGTCGATGCCCACGGCATCCTGCCGTTCTATGCCGGCCTCGTGGCGCGAGCCGCCGACATGAGTGTTCGATTCGCCATCCAGGATGATGAGGTGACGATCACGGCCGAGCCGACAGTGATCGAAGCATCCGTTGAACCCTCCGATGAGGGTTCGAACACCACACTGGCGTGAAATTTTGAAAAACTCCGGCGCGGGGCGGGAACTGAAACGCTTCCCTAACCGCGCCCGAGTAAGTACGGTGCGCGAGACCTTCTTCCGGTAACGAGTTGCGCCTATGGACGACCTGCTTCGCGAGTTCCTGACTGAGAGCGGCGAGCATCTCGACACGGTCGATGCAGAGCTCGTCCGGTTCGAACAGGATCCGAATAACGAGACGATCCTTCGGAATATCTTCCGACTGGTCCACACAATCAAAGGAACGTGCGGATTTCTTGGGCTTCCGCGCCTCGAAGCCTTGGCGCATGCGGCCGAGACCTTGATGGGCCGGTTCCGGGACGGGCTGCCTGCCACCTCCGCGTCGGTGACGCTGATCCTGCTGACCCTGGACCGGCTGAAGGAGATCCTGGCCGATCTGGAGGCCACCGGCACCGAGCCGGCGGGGTCGGACGACGACCTCATCTCCGCCCTGGAGCGCATGGCCGAGGGCTCGGCCGTGGCATCGGAGCCGGCGGCACCCCCGCCGCGGCCCGAGCCGGTGCTGCCCGATCCGGTGATCCGCGAACTGAAGCCCGGCGAAGTCTCCCTCGACGACCTCGAGGCCGCCTTCCTGGCGGCGCCGGGTCCGGAAGACGTGGATTTCGCAGCGCCTCCGCCGGTGGCGGCCGCCGCTCCTGCACCCAAGCCCGCCGCTCCCGCACCGCAGGTGAGTGCGGCACCGGTCGAGGCCGTCGAGGCCGAGCCGGCGCGCGCCGAGAAGGCTGAGGGCGCCGGCACCGAGGGTGAGACGACCCCGGGCGAGACCACCGCGGCCGCCAAGGGCAACCAGACGATCCGGGTGAGCGTCGAGACGCTCGAGCACCTGATGACGATGGTCTCGGAGCTGGTGCTGACCCGCAACCAGCTCCTCGAGATCGCCCGCCGGCACGAGGATTCGAGCTACAAGGTGCCGCTGCAGCGCCTGTCTCACGTCACGGCCGAGCTGCAGGACGGCGTGATGAAGACCCGCATGCAGCCGATCGGCAATGCGTGGCAGAAGCTGCCGCGCGTGGTCCGCGACCTCTCGGCGGAACTCGGCAAGCAGATCGACCTCGTGATGGTCGGCGCCGAGACCGAGCTCGACCGGCAAGTCCTCGAGGTGATCAAGGACCCGCTGACCCACATGGTCCGCAATTCGGCCGATCACGGCCTCGAATCGACCGCCGAGCGCGTGGCGGCGGGCAAGCCCGCCCGCGGCACGATCCGGCTCGCCGCCTATCACGAGGGCGGCACGATCACGATCGAGATCGCCGACGACGGCAAGGGCCTCAACCTCGCGGCGATTCGCCAGAAGGCGGTGCAGCGCGGGATCGCCGCCCAGGCCGATGTCGACCGGATGACCGACGCGCAGGTCGCCAAGTTCATCTTCGATGCGGGCTTCTCCACGGCGGCGGCGGTGACCTCGGTGTCGGGTCGCGGCGTCGGCATGGACGTGGTCAAGACCAACATCGAGACCATCGGCGGCCTGATCGACATCGCCACCACGGCGGGCCGGGGCACGACCTTCACCATCAAGATTCCCCTGACGCTGGCCATCGTGGCGGCGCTGATCGTGCGGGCCGGCGAGCACCGCTTCGCCCTGCCGCAGGTGGCGGTGCTGGAGCTGGTGCGGGTCGATGCCGGGGCGCAAAGGGTCGAGCGCATCAACGGCGCGCCGGTTCTGCGCCTGCGCGAGCGGCTGCTGCCGATCGTGTCGCTTACCGGGCTGCTCGGGCAGTCGCAGGCGGGCTCCGAGACGGAGCAGGCCGGCTTCGTGGTGGTCGCCCAGGTCGGGCGCGAGCGCTTCGGCATCCTCGTCGACGAGGTCTTCCACACGGAGGAGATCGTCGTGAAGCCGATGTCGGTGAAGCTTCGCCACATCCCGATGTTTGCCGGCAACACGATTCTCGGCGACGGCGCCGTGGTGCTGATCGTTGATCCGAACGGCGTCGCCCGGCAGGTGGCTCAGGGCGTTCAGGGCAGCGGCGGCCACGCCGAGACCGACGACGACGCGGCGGGCGAGGTGGTCGACAACAAGACCACGCTGCTGGTGTTCAAGGGCGGTCAGGGCAGCTTCAAGGCGGTGCCGCTGTCGCTGGTCACCCGCCTCGAGGAGATCGAGTGCGCCAAGGTCGAGTGGCTGGGCGGCCGCGCGCTGATCCAGTACCGCGGGCGCCTGATGCCGCTCGTTCCGGCGGATTCGGCGATCACCATCAAGTCGGAGGGGACCCAGGCCCTGGTGGTGTTCTCCGACGGCGAGCGCGCCATGGGGCTCGTGGTCGACGAGATCGTCGACATCGTGGAGGAGCGGCTCGACATCGAGATCGCGGCCGACCGCTCGGACCTGATCGGCTCAGCGGTGCTTCGGGGCCGGGCGACCGACATCATCAACATCGCCCACTTCCTGCCGCTGGCCTACGATGACTGGGCGCGCGGCCTGAAGCGGCCCGAGCAGCTCTCCACGATCCTGCTGGTCGACGACTCGGCCTTCTTCCGCGACATGCTGACCCCGGTGCTGAAGGCCGCGGGCTATCAGGTGATCACGGCGGCGAGTGCGGAGGCGGCGCTCAACACGCTCCAGTCCGAGCCGAAGATCGAGGTGGTGGTTACCGATCTGGAGATGCCGGGCCGCAGCGGCTTCGACCTCGTCGCCGCGATGCGCCGGGCCGAGCCGCGGCTCGCCGCGCTCCCGGTGATCGGCCTCACCGGGACGATCGGGGCCGACGCCGTGGAGCGGGCCCGGACCCTGGCGATCGCCGATCTCGTGGCGAAGTTCGATCGGGCCGGCCTGATCGCCGCCCTGGCCGAGCTCGGCGCCGAAACGGTCTCGAAGGCGGCCTGATCCCGGCGCCGCCCGCCCCACAGCGATCGCAACGATCGAAACGATCATCCGGAGAGTTCCGATGCAGGCTGCCAATGCCAACGCCAACAGCGCCCGAGCGAGCGCCAACGGCGTCGAGACCGGTGCCACCAACGACTTCGTGACGGTGTTCGTCGGCGAGACCCTGTTCGGGCTGGCGATCGAGCGGGTCCACGACGTGTTCGTGCCGTCGGGGGTGACGCCGGTGCCGCTCGCGCCGGCCGAGATCGTGGGCCTCCTGAACCTGCGCGGTCGCGTGGTCACCGCCATGAGCCTGCGCCGGCGCCTGGGCCTGCCCGACGCGGAGGCCGAGGGCGAGGGCGGCAAGGCCAGTCCGAAGATGGCGATCGGCCTGGAGCAGGCGGGCGAGACCTTCGCCCTCGTGGTCGACGGGGTCGGCGAGGTGCTGAAGCTCGGCGCCGACAGCCGAGAGGCGGTGCCGATCAACCTGGATCCGCGCTTCCGCAACCTCGCGACCTGTGTCCACCGCCTCGACGGGCGCCTGCTGGTGATCCTCGACGTGGATGCCCTTCTCGGCTTCACGGCGGCCGGCGCCAAGGCGGCTTGAGGGAGAGCCCGATGAAGGCGCCGCACGAAACCAACTGCCTGGTGGTGGACGATTCCGCGGTGATCCGGAAGGTCGCCCGCCGGATCATCGAGGACCTCGGGATGAACGTCAGCGAGGCGGAGGACGGCAGCGCCGCCCTCGAAGCCTGCGCGGCCCACATGCCGGACGCGATCCTGCTCGATTGGAACATGCCGAACATGGACGGCTACGCCTTCCTCCAGGCCCTGCGCCAGAGCGAGGGGGGCGAGTTCCCCAAGGTGTTGTTCTGCACCACCGAAAACGATGTCGGCGCCATCGCCCGGGCCCTCCGGGCGGGGGCGGACGAATACATCATGAAGCCGTTCGACCGCGATATCCTGACGGCCAAGCTCGAGCAGGTCGGGCTCGTCGCCGACGCGGCCTGATCGTTTCGCGCCCCTTTACGCACATCCGCGCCCCCGTATCCGAGGCACGCATCATGGCCCTGAGTCCCGCGGTTGCACCGCCACGGAACCCGCCCACCCAGAGCACATCCGGGGCCGCCGCGATCCGGGTTCTGGTCGCCGACGATTCCGCCGTGGTGCGCGGCCTCGTGGCCCGCTGGATCGGCGAGGCCGGCTTCACGCTGGTCGGCACGGCGTCCAACGGGCGTATCGCCGTCGAGATGATGGCCAAGCACGATCCGGACGTGGTCCTGCTCGACATCGAGATGCCGGAACTCGACGGCACCACCGCGCTGCCGCGCATGCTGGCCATGAGCCCGAGCGTGCAGGTCGTCATGATGTCGACGCTGACCACGCGCAACGCCGACATCTCGCTGAAATGCCTCGCGCTCGGGGCGGTGGACTACATCGCCAAGCCCGAGAGCAGCCGCGGCGTCACCACCTCGGACGTGTTCCGGGCCGAGCTGATCGAGCGCGTGCGGGTGTTCGGTGCGGCCCGGGCCCGGATCCGGCGCCCGGCCTCCGCCCTCGCGTCGGCAGCCCATCCGGCGCCCGCCGCCCCCGTGTCGGCGCATGCGGCCCCGCCGGCCGCGCCGCGCGCGCCGACACCCTTCACCCTGCGGCCGAAGGTTCGCAGCCGCACGGCGCCCCGCGCCCTGCTGATCGGCTCCTCCACGGGCGGGCCCCGGGCGGTGGGCGAGATGCTGGAGGGCATCGGCGCCGCGACGCTCCGCCGCCTGCCGGTTCTGATCGTGCAGCACATGCCGCCGATCTTCACCGCGGTGTTCGCCGAGCACCTGACGTCCCGCACCGGAATCCCGGCCGCCGAGGGCAAGACCGACGAGCGGATCGAGCCCGGCCGGATCTATGTCGCCCCGGGCGGCCGCCACATGGGCCTCGTGGCGGGCCCGAACGGACCCATCATCAAGCTGACCGACGGGCCGCCGGTGAATTTCTGCCGGCCGGCGGTCGACGTTCTGTTCAAGGACGCGGCGGTCGTGTTCGGCGCCGCCACCGTCACCGTGATCCTCACCGGCATGGGCTCGGACGGCACCAACGGTGCCCGGGCGCTCACCGATGCCGGCGGTCCGGTCCTCGCCCAGGACGAGGCGACCAGCACGGTCTGGGGGATGCCGGGCAGCGTCGCCCGGGCCGGCCTCGCCGAGGCGGTCCTGCCGCTGCCGGACCTCGCGACGGCGTTGCGCGCCATGATCACGGGTCAGCCGGCATGACCGAACTCGAATTCGAATTCCTGCGCGGCTTCCTCAAGCAGCGCTCCGGCCTCGCGCTGACCGCCGAGAAACGCTACCTCGTGGAGAGCCGGCTGACCCCGATCTGCCGCCGCTGCGGGCTCGGAAGCCTCGGCGAGCTGATCAGCACGCTCAAGCTCGGCCGGAACGGGGCGCTGGAGCGGAGCGTGGTCGAGGCGATGACCACGAACGAGACCTTCTTCTTCCGCGACCGGATCCCGTTCGACCTGTTCCGCGACACGCTGCTGCCGGAGGCGCTGATCCGCAACGCCAGCCGGCGCCGGCTGCGGATCTGGTGCGCGGCCTCCTCCACGGGCCAGGAGCCGTACTCGCTCGCCATGCTGCTGCAGGAGGCGGCGCCCCGGATGCCGGGCTGGCAGGTCGAGATCGTGGCCACCGACATCTCCACCGAAGTGATCGAGAAGGCCAAGGCCGGGCTCTACAGCCATTTCGAGGTCCAGCGCGGCCTGCCGGTGCAGTGGCTGATCAAGTACTTCAATCAGGTCGGCGAGCAGTGGCAGATCGCCCAGAGCCTGCGCAACATGGTGGATTATCGCCAGCTCAACCTGCTGCAAAGCTTCACGATGCTGGGCCAGTTCGACATCATCTACTGCCGCAACGTGCTGATCTATTTCGACGCGCCGACGAAATCGGACGTGTTGGCGCGGCTCGCCGCCCAGCTCACGCCGGAGGGGGCTTTGCTTCTGGGCGCGGCTGAGACGGTGATCGGGTTGACCGACCGGCTCGCACCGCATCCGAAGCATCGCGGCCTCTACACGCATGGCGTGCCCGCGGCGCGTCTGGGTGAGACCGCGGCGGTATTGCCGCTGCGGGTGGCGGCCGGCGTCTGATCCAGGTTCCGGGCGACGCCGTCGACCGGGCGCGGCCACGCGCCACCTCCGGTTCCGGTCCGCAGGAGGCCCCGGCATCCGCCGCGCGGCGACGCGTGGATCCGGATTTCAACCCGGTGTCTCACCGTGCCAGCGCTAGGGAAACCCACTCTTAAGAACTGCGTGGGTAATTTGCACACGGACCCGCCGCCGGGCGATTCCAGCAGTCTCGTGCCCTGAGCGTTTCCATGAGTCCCATCAGTTCCGCCACGACGTCGCAGCTCTACGCGCCGCGACGGTCGGCCCAGGACAGCCCGCAGACGCGGATGGCCGACACGATCAGCAGCGCGCTCTCGGCCGGCACCCTCAGCGGCACCGACGCCACCGCGTCGACCAGCGCCCTGTCGTCGATCGACTCCAGCCTGTCGGCGGACCGCGCGAGCGCCGGCAGCGGCACCGAGGCCAAGCTCGACCCGTCCTCCATGAAGGACCGGGTCGACAGCCTGATCGCCGATCAGGTCAGCAGCGGCAGCCTGACCGACGATCAGGCCACCGAGCTGAAGACCCTGTTCGCCAGCCACGGCCGGAGCACCCAGACCGCCGACGCGGCGGATGGCGGCGTCTCGGGCGCGGGCGGCCCACCCCCGGGCCCCCCGCCGGGCTCGCCGCCCGCCGCCGACGCCTCCGGTAGCGGCACCTCCGGTTCGTCGAGCAGCGCCGACACGTCGTCGACGAACGATCTCCTGGCCGGCTTCCTCCAGCAATTCCAGAACAGCCAGTCGTCCAGCGTCGGCTACGGGGCGAGCGGCACCAGCGCCAGCTCCCGCATCTCGGCCCTGCTGGTCGACTTCCGGAGCTGACGCGATCGCGTCCCAGCGCTGCGCCCATCGTCCGGCGCATCGCCCGCCTGCGCCGGGCGGGGTCGACCGGGGCCTCGCGCCGCGGCATCGTCCGCCCGCATTCGCGAGGCCGGGGACGGCCGGGAGGCTCGGCATGGCGGCAGGCATGATGACGGAACGCGGGCTGCCCAAGGTCGCGTTCATCGGGACCGGCGGCACGATCGCGTCCCTCGGGCGCGACGCCCTCGACATCCTCGACTACGGCGCCACCGGCCGGCGCCTGGAGGCCGGCGGCATCCTGGAGGCGGTCCCGGAACTGGCCGGCGTGGCCACCATGGTGCCGGTCCCGTTCCGGGCGGTTCCGAGCCCGGCGATCGGTTTCTCGGAGTGGCGCGACCTCGTGCAGCTGTGCGCGCGCCTCGCCGCCGAGCATCCGGACCTCGCCGGGATCGTGATTGGGCACGGCACCGCCACCCTGGAGGAGACCGCCTACGCGCTCAGTCTCACCCTGACGGTCGACCTGCCGGTGGTGCTGGTGGGCTCGCAGCGCCCGATGAGCGCGCTGTCGACCGATGCCAAGCTCAACCTCGTGGCGGCGGTGCGCACCGCCGCGGCGCCCGAATCCCGCGGGCGCGGCGTCCTCGTGGTGCTCAACGACGAGATCCAGGCGGCCCGCGAGGTGACCAAGACCTCGGTGGCCCGGCTCCAGACCTTCCGGACGCCGGATTTCGGGGTGCTCGGCCAGGTCGACGGCGATGATGTCCGGTACTACCGCCGCTCCGAGCGCGCGCACGCGCCGGGCACGCCCTTCGACATCCGGGATCTGCCCGCGCTGCCGCGGGTCGACATCGCCTACGGCTACGCCGATGCCGACGGCACCGCCGTGCGGGCGTTCCGGGCCGCGGGGGCGCGGGGCCTCGTCGCGGCGGGGCTCGCCCCGGGCATGGTCCCGCCCGGCGAGGCCGAAGCCCTCGAGGCGGCGGCCGCCGCCGGGATCGTGGTGGTGATGTCGACCCGGGCCGGGAGCGGCGTGGTGCCCCTGTCCACCCGCCTGCGCGAGCGCGGCATCCTCAGCGCCGACAACCTGACCCCGCAGAAGGCCCGGATCCTCCTCGCCCTGGCGCTGACCGTCACGGCGGAGCCGGAGGCGGTGGCGCGCGTGTTCGCCACGTATTGAAGAGCCCGCTCGGCCCGGGATTCCAAAGGGCGAGCCCTTTGGCGGGTTCTCAGGGCAGAGCCCTGAGACGTTTACCAGGGCGCTGCCCTGGACCCGCGAAAGGTCTCGACCTTTCGAAACCATGACTGTCCCCGTCCAACAAACTCCGAGACCGATGCCGTTGATCGACCCCGCCCGCTCCCTGCTCCTCGTCATCGACGTTCAGGTCCGGCTGATGCCGGCCATTGCGGCGGGCGCCGAGGTGATCGTTAACACGGGCCGTCTCGCCGCCGCCGCGAAGCTCCTCGACGTGCCGGTGCTGGTCACCGAGCAGAATGCCGGGGGCCTCGGGCCGACGGTGCCGGAGCTCGCCCCCGAGCCCGGGACGGCCATTCCGAAGATTAGCTTCGGCGCCGTGCAGGCCCCGGGCTTTCTCGACCGCCTGCCCGACGACCGCGATTGCGTGGTGACCGGCTGCGAGGCGCATATCTGCGTGCTGCAGACGGTGCTCGGCCTGCTGGAGGCGGGGCGCCGCGTCTATGTGGTTGCCGACGCGGTCGGCTCCCGCAAGACCGGGAACCGGGACGCAGGGCTCGCCCGGATGGCGGCCCACGGTGCCGAGATCGTCACCACCGAGATGGTGGTGTTCGAGTGGCTCGGCACCGCCCGGCATCCGCGCTTCCGCGAGGCCGTCCGGCTGATCAAGTGAGGTCGCTCAGCCCCCGTCGAGCGCCGCCCGGGTCTGCGCGTCGGTGCCGATATCGTCCGTCCCCTCCATGCCCAGCGCCTCGATCAGCCTGACCCGCGCCCGGCTGACTCGGCTCTTGATCGTGCCGACCGCGACGCCGCAGATCGCCGCCGCCTCCTCGTAGGTGAAGCTCTGGGCACCGACCAGGACCAGCGCCTCGCGCTGGGCGGCCGGGAGCTGGTTCAGGGCGCTCTGGAACTGCGCCATCTCCATCCGGACCTCCTGCTCGGGCAGGCTGGTCAGCCGGCCGGCATGGACCCCGTCGGCATCCTCCACCTCGCGCTTGCGCTTGCGCTGCTCCGAGTAGAACAGGTTGCGCAGGATCGTGAACAGCCACGCCGTGAGGTTGGTGCCCCGGCGGAAGCTCGCGGCGTTGATCCAGGCCCGGACCAGCGTATCCTGCACGAGGTCGTCCGAGCGGTCGAAATCAAAGGTCAGCGAGAACGCGAAGGCCCGCAAGGCCGGGATCGCGCCCAGCAGGAGGTCGCGCATCTCGGGGTCGGCGCCCGTCGGGGCCGCGCCGGATCCACTCCCCGCGGGAACGGCTTGGAGCATCAGGGTCATGGCTGGGCCTCCGTGTCGGCGAGGGCGTCGAGGAGCGTCAGGAGCCGGTCCGGGACCGGAAGGGACAGGACGTCCGCGTAGTGCAGGCGCAGGCCGCGCCCGATCCGCTCCCGGGCTGCCGCATCGATCGCGCGTTGGGGCGCGCGGGGGCGTTGTCGCGACGGGAACGCAACGACCGACCCGGCCGTCGCGGCCCGCGCGGCGTTGGGGACCGCCCGCTCGTCTTTGCTCCCTGACATGTGGTTGCGCCCCGTGCCGTGCGCGATGCGGCCCCGCGGGGTCCTGCGCTTCACCGTGCCGATCCGGGGACGGGCTACGGTGAGACGCGTCTCATCGCCTTCGGACGGCGCTGGTAGGCGCTCCGGATTTAATCGGTTCTGAATTATACATTCAGGGAACTTTAATCTTCAAATAGCCCAGCTTATCTCAGTTTTTCAAATTATGTCTGCAGTTACAATCCAGAAATACTAGTCTATAGCTTGGCTATAACGAATATCAGCCCCGCTGCCTGAACGGCGGATGAGCGGTGCGATCGATCCCGGCTTGGCGCGTCTCTCCACCGCGGAGGCGAGGATGTTCAACTTCGCGGGCACAGACGCGCTCTCCTCCCCGCAAGGGGGAGGGGAAACACGCTTATTTCTCAAGCCCTTGTCGTCCGGCAGAGACGTGTGAATCCGCAAGCCCCCAGAGGGGGGAGGGGCGTCGGGTACGGGTCAGCACTCTTGATAAGCGCCCAGGAGTCACAGGCGCCGCCGGTCAGCGGACGTCCGGCCGGGGATCCGGGACGAAGCCGTCGCGGTTCGGCATCCGCACCGCGGCCAGCCCATGGGCGTCGAGCATTGCCTCGTCGGGCACGAGACCGTTCAGGTTCAGGATGTAGGCCGAGACCGCGTAGACGTCGTCGGTGCTGAGCGATTCCGGGGCGTTCATCGGCATGGCCCGGTGGATGTAGTCGAACAGGGTCGGCGCGTAGGGCCAGAAGCTGCCGACCGTCTTGAGCGGCTTGGCCGAGGCCAGGCTGCCCCGGCCGCCGACCAGCGGATCGCCGATCCCGCCCTCGCCGCGGGCCCCGTGGCAGGATGCGCACTGCGCGTCGAATACGTCCCGGCCGTGGGCGACGCTGCCGCTGCCGGGGGGCAGCTTCCGGCCGTCGCGGTCGATGTCGATGTCCCAGGCGGCGATCTCGGCCGCGGTGGCGGCCCGGCCGATGCCGTAGCGCTCCGCGGCCCGCGCCGCGCCGACGCCGCCGAGCAGGAGCAATGCAGCCGTCAGTGCGCGGGTGTTACGCGTAGCCATTGGTCACCTCGCCGGTCGCCGCGATGCGCCAGGGGATCGTCGCGTTGTTGTGGTAGAAGGATTTGAGCCCGCGCACGGCGGTCAGATCCGAAAAGCTCGGCTGCACGTAGCCGGTCTCGTCGACCGCCCGGCTCATGATGGTCGTTGGCTGGCCGTTCCAGGTCCAGGGCAGGCGGAAGCGTGTCAGCGCCCGGGTCAGGACCGGCTCCTGCAGCGCCGCGTCCTGCCAGCTCTTGCCTCCGTCGGTCGTCACCTGCACGCCCCGGATCTTGCCGCGCCCGGTCCAGGCGATGCCGCTGATCTCGTGGAAGCCGGGGGCGATCCGCTGGGTGCCGGAGGGCCGGGTGATGATCGACTTCGCCTCCATCAGGAAGGTGAATTGCCGCGCCGTGCCGTCCGGCATGGAATCCGTGTACTTGGACGTCTCCTCGCGCGAATAGGCCGGCTCCGCCGTCACGTTGAGGCGGCGCAGCCACTTCACGTTCATGTTGCCCTCGAAGCCGGGCAGGAGCACCCGCAGCGGGTAGCCCTGCTGCGGCCGCAGCCGTTCGCCGTTCTGGCTGTAGACCAGCAGCGCGTCGTCCAGGCACTTGTCGATCGGGATGCTGCGGGTGAGGGCGGCGGCGTCGGCCCCCTCGGCCACGACCCATTGCGCCTCCGGCTTGAGCCCGGCCTCGCGCAGAACCGTGGCGAGGCGCACGCCGGTCCATTCGGCGCAGCTGACGAGGCCGACGAGGTCCGAGGCGGTCTTGCCCTTGATCGCCTCGAAGCCCGGATTGCCGGAGCATTCGAGGAAGTAGATGTGCGACTCCGACGGGAAGCGGCGGATGTCGTCCATCGTCAGGATCAGCGGCGCCTCGACGAGCCCGTGGATCATCAGCCGGTGCCGGGCGGGGTCGATGTCGGGGATGCCGCCGTGGTGGCGCTCGTAGAACAGGCCGTTCGGCGTCAGGATGCCGTCGAGATCCTGAAGCGGCGTGCGGCTCGACGCGGAGGTGTACTGCTTGAGGCCCTTGGGCACGTTGCGGATCACGTCCGCCTCGAAGCGCGAGGGCGTGCCGTAGGTCTGGCTGCCGACATCGGCGCCGGGCGTCTTCATCCAGTCCGGGATGGCGGGGGGCGCCGCCTCGTCGGCCCGGGCGCGTCCGCCCACGAGGGCCGCCGCCGCGGCCGCACCCTGGACGAGGAAGCGCCGCCGGGCCGGCGGATCGTCGGAATCGCGCGTCATCGCTCGTCGCTCCAGTCGCTCGGTCGGGCCCCCCGGGGGAGGATACGGGGTCGGCCCGCCGGCGCCTACCGGATTGCGAGCCCGTGGATGAGGCAGAGGCTCACCGCGACGAGGACGGCGAGCGAGGCGGTGACCGCCAGGGTCACGCGACCGCCCACCCGGGCCAGCACACGGACATCGACGCCGAGGCCGAGCGCCGCCATGGACAGAATCGTGAGCACGCCCGCGAGCTGGGTCAGCGGCTTCACGGCGGCGTCGGGCACCAGCCCCAGCGAGCGCAGGGTGGCGAGCGCCAGAAAGCCGAGGATGAACCACGGCACCAGCTTGGTCAGCCCGGGCCGGGCTGGCGTCTGGGACGCGGCCGAGTCCGGAGCCTGCGGCAGCCGGGGGGCGATCAGCGAGAACGCCACCACCACGGGGCCGAGCATCAGCACGCGCACGAGCTTCACCAGGGTGCCGACCTGGGTCGAGAGCAGGCTCACCGGCACGGTGGCGGCCAGCACCTGCGGCACGGCGTAGACCGTGAGCCCGGCGAGCACGCCGTACTGATTGTCGCTCAGGCCCGCCAGCGGCACGAACAGCGGCAGACCGAGCACCATCAGCACGCCGAGGACGGCCGTGAACGCGATCGCGGCGGCGATGTCCTTCGGCTCGGCGCCGATCACCGGCGCCACCGCGGCAATCGCCGAGTTGCCGCAGATGGCGTTGCCGCAGGCCACCAGGATCGCCATCCGGGCCGGCAGGCCGAGCGCCCGGCAGATCGCCACGCTCGCCGCGATGCCGATCACCACGGTGCCGACGATGCCGGCCAGCAGCGCCGGGCCGGAGGCGAGGATCGCCCCGAGACTGAGCGAGGCGCCGAGCAGCACCACGGCGACCTCGAGGAGTTGCTTCGCCGAGAACGCGATGCCGGTGCGGAAGCGCCCGTCCGGTGTCCAGGCGGTGCGCACCGCGATGCCGAGCAGGATCGCAAGCACCAGGGCCTCGACGTAGGGATGGCCGGTGGCCCGCTCCTCCAGCGCCTGCGCGGCCATCGCCACGGCGGTGATCGCCGCGCACAGGCCGATGCCGGGCAGGAGCGCGGTGCTGACACCGGTTCCGGCGGCGGAGCGGGCGGCGGGCTTGGAGGAGGCGTCAGCGCTCACGACGGTCGCTCCCGAAGGACGGGCTGTCGGCTCCGTGCATCTCCCTCCCCCTCTGCGGCCCACAATACTCACGCATCTAGATTGCACATTGACGTTCGTGACGGAACGCAGCCGGCCCCTCCCCCGTGTGGGCTACGATGTTCACGGATCTCCGTTGGGCACTGGGGTCGACGACGGAACGCGACGGGCTCCCTCTCCCGGGCGGGAGAGGGTTGGGGTGAGGGATGAGAACGCTCAGGATAGGGGACACGATTGATGTGCCGACAGGGCGCACTGCGTTCTGAAAGTTCTCGACCCTCATCCTACCCCTCTCCCCCCTCGAAAGAGGGGACCCGCGCTCGATCCTGAACCGGTGTATCCGAACCCGCTGTGTGAATCCGCAAGCCCCTGCGGAGGAGGGAGGGTGCGTGGTAGACCCGGAGCGCAAAACCTGTCCGCGCTCCAATGAGCCCATTCGCCTCGGCACCGACCAGCGCCTGGGCGGCCAGGTTCTCGGCCTCCGGCAGGGCCAGGGCCGGCATCGGCTCAGCGCTCCGTCAGGTGGCGGCGCACGGCCCGCGCCGTGACGGACGAGACGCGCACGTTCGATTCCTGAGTCACACCGGCGATGTGCGGCGTCAGGATCAGGTTCGGCACGTCGGCGAAGACGGCGCCGGCCTGCGCGTCGAGGGGCTCGCGGTCGAACACGTCCAGCGCCGCGCCCCCGAGATGGCCGGCGCGCAGCGTGTCCGCCACGGCCGCCTCGTCCACGATCCCGCCCCGCGCCGCGTTGATCAGGATCGCGCCCTTCGGCATCCGGGCGAGGGCGGCCGCGTCGATCAGGCCGCGGGTCTCGTCGGTGAGCGGCACGTGCAGGGACAGCACGTCGCTCTCAGCGATGAGGGCCTCGAGATCCCGGTTCCGGACGGGGCCGTGGTCCGGGCTCCAGGCGGGATCCCCGGGATCGACGAACGGGTCGTGGGCCGCGACCTCCATCCCCAGGGCCGCGGCCCGGCGGGCGGTCTCCCGGGCAATCGACCCGAACCCGAGGAGGCCGAGGCGCCGGCCGGCGATCTCGCGGCCCATCAGGGCGTTGCGCGGCCACGTGCCGGCGGCGACGCGCGCCGTCGCCCCGTAGGCGCCGCGCAGCAGCAGCATTGCGGTGGCCACGACGTATTCGGCCACCGCCCCGTCATTGGCGCCGGTCGCCGGGTAGACCGCGATGCCCCGCTCCCGGCAGGCCGCCATGTCGATATTGTCGAGCCCAACCCCGAGGCGGCCCACCACCTTCAGATCCCGCGCGGCGTCGAGCAGGGCGCCGCGCACCTGGGTCCGGTTGCGCACGATCAGCGCGTCGGCACCGGCCAGCGCCGCCGCCAGCGCGTCCGGCCGGTCAACGAGGCCGGGATCGTACAGGGTGTCGAAGCCGGCAAGGTCCTCGGCGATGGCCGCCTCGTCCATGAACTCGCTGATGACGACCTTGGGCATGGTCTCTCCTCGTTCCCCTGCCGGTCCGGCGCCCGTTACGCGGGCGCCGGGCTCGGCGTCGGGCGCTACGATAGAGCTTCGTCATCACGAATTCCCGGTGGCCGAGGGATTCGGCCGCCGTGAGCCGGCCATTGGTGGTGCGCACCACCCTGACCATCAACGCGTCGCCGGCCTGCCGGATCGTCCTCGCGCGGCTGAGCACGCCCGAGACGGCGATAGGCTCGCCCCTGGTGCGCACGGCGCTGGGATTGCCGGTGATCTTGATCACCGGGACGATCGCGTTGCCGATCACGTTGCCCTGGCCGCTCGGGACAGTGGGGATCACGTCGCCGGCCACCTTTGCACTGTCCGGGTCGACATCGCGCGGTCACCGCTGCGCATCGGCGGGCGGGATGGGAAGGGACAGAGGGTCTGCCGGAATCCGATTGGTGCCGGTGGAGAGGATCGAACTCCCGACCTTCGGTTTACAAAACCGCTGCACTACCGCTGTGCTACACCGGCGAGCGCGCCGAAACCATTGAGTAAATTGACGGTTTCGGTGCGCCAGGAACGTCTTTGACTACGTTTGAGGGCGCTTCGTCAAGGCGCACGGCCCGGCGGATACCGTCCACCGCGCGTTCGTTCGGCCCGGCACGGGCCCGCAACACGCTGGGCCTCGCCTCGATCGGGGTAGGACCCTAGCTCGTGCGACGGGCCGTCCACCGGCCCGAGCACGAGCCGAGGCCGGCCAGCGACCACCGTCCGGTCCCGCCGGACCCGCGCAGGCGGCCCGACACCAGCACGCTGGCAAGGCCCTTCCGGATCGTGCCGCTGATCCGGCCATCGGCCGTGGTGCGGCCGGATGCGTCGACCCCGTTCCCTCCGGCATCGTCCACGGTCCCGTCCCGGATGACGATCGGATATTGGTAGGGCCCGGTGCACGCCCCGGTGTCGGTCGTGGCGACGACCGACCAAGCTCCGTCGAAGCGACCAGCCGCGAGGGCCGATGTCGATGCCCCGCCAAGAGCCAGCAGCAGGGTGGACGAAAGCACAGCGTCACGAAGTCGGATCATGGTCTCCTCTGTCGATCGAAGGGGTGGGGCGGATCATCTTGGACGATCGCGGTCCTGCCATGCGCTTCCGCAGGATCGGGCTTTGGAATCGCCGCAGGACGGGGCGTCAGAAGGTGCGTTCGGTCCCTGCCGCACGCGGCACCCCGAAACACGCAGATGGGTGTGAGCCAGCGCGGTTCCTTGAGACGACAATACTGGTAGGCAAAACTTTTTTGCTTCGGCGCGGTCCAGCCCCGAACGGACCCCCGGCCCGGCCGGCGGCTCCGCCGATCAGACCGAGCGCTCAGGCGTCAGCGAAAACCACGCCGAACCGGGCGCCGGTGCGCCGGACGACCCTGCAGCGGCGCGACGTCTGGTCGATCGCAGTCAGAAGCGTGAACGTCTCGGGTACGGCGTCGTCATCGCCGGCCTCCAGCAGCGCGCCGGTATCCGACATGTTCCAGACGAGGCAGCGCAGCCGCCTGCCCGTGTCAGCGACCACGATATGCCCGGCGCTGAAGCAATCCGTCCGGCCCGCGAGACGCTGTTCGGCTGTCATGTTCGACCTCAGGAATTCCCTGGCCGAACAGATAGGCCACGGGGGCTTCGTTCGCTTGAAGCCAGCGCACGCAGCGTCGCGTTGCTGTCTTCAAGCTTACCGCCGTGACAACAGAACCTGACAATTTGATCGCTTCGGGCGGGAGCCGTGCCCGATCGCATCGCAATCGCGCACAGCGCTCCGACTTCAGCTTTGGCCCGCTCTTTTACGCCGAACCGGCATCCGCTTGGGTGAAGACCGCCCGAGCGGACCGTGCCGCTTTGGGTGGTGGGCCGGCGGCTCGTCGGCCCGCACGACCCCGGTCGTTAGCCGGTTTCAGGCTTGAGCCGCGTCCACGTCGTCCCCGCCGGTGGCCCCGGTCGCGGGGCCCGGCCGGTAGGCGTCGAGCGTCGCGTAGGCATCCGTGCCGGTGAGCCCCAGCCGCTCCATGTCGGTCAGCAGCGCCTGGATATCGGGATCGACCGGCTCGCCGCCCTCCTTGCGCTCGATCAGGGCGTTGACCAGCTCCAAATCGTCGATCGCCTGTGCGCTGGGTTCGTTCGAATCGGGGAAGGCCATGGCCGGTCTCTCGCTGGATGGCCTTCGAACCTAGGTCGCCCCATGGGGTTCGGCCATGGGCCGCTCGCGTGCCGTGAAGGCTGGTGATCAGGCGGCCAGGGCGCGCCTTACCGTGGCCCGCAGGTCCGCGAGCGAGAAGGGCTTGGTCAGCACGTCGGTGACGATGGCGTCGAGCCCGCGCGCCCGCTCGCGCTGGTCCGCGAAGCCGGTCATCAGCAGGATGGTCAGGTTCGGGAAGTCGCGCTTGGCCGCCAGCGCCAGGGCGATGCCGTCCATGAGCGGCATGCGGATGTCGGTGAGCATCAGGTCGAAGCCGCCATCGGCCTCGTTGAGACGGTCGAGCCCGTCGCTTCCATCGTTGGCGGTGACGACCGCGTGTCCGTCAATCTCGAGCCCCCGCTTGAGGAAGCCCCGGACGGTCTCTTCGTCATCCACCAGGAGGATGCGCGCCATGGGGTCCCGTAAACGTCCTCAATTCCCGGGCCCCCGTCGTGACGACGTCGGCCCTTGGCAGACGACAGGCGCAGACCTGCCCGCCGCCTGTCAAGACGCCATGCGCCGAATACAGGCATATCGACGGCGCCTGCGGCGAAAATGCCGCGTCGCCCCGACGACCGCTACGGATCGAACAGATCGGGATCGCCGCTGTCGAAATCGACCACGCCCACGAAGGGCAGTTGCCGGAAGGCGTGGGCGGCGTCCATCCCGTAGCCGACGACGAACACGTCGGGGCAGATGAAGCCGACGAAATCCGCGTCGATGGTCACGGCGCGCTTGCCGGGCTTCTCCAGCAGGACCGCAGTGAGCACCCGATGAGCGCCGCGCGCCATCAGCAGATCCTTGGCGAATACAACGGTCCGCCCGGATTCGAGGATGTCGTCGACGAGCAGAACGTCGCGCCCGCGCACCTCGCTCTGCACGTCCCGCAGGATCTCGACCTGTCCGCTGGAGACCGTCCCGGTGCGGTAGCTCGACAGGTGCACGAACTCGACCTGGGGGGCGAGCCCGACCCGGTGCAGCGCCCGCAGCAGATCGGCGGCGAACATGAAGCTGCCCTTGAGCACAGCCACCACCAGGAGGTTCTCCGGCCGTGCGGCCAGGATCTCCTCGGCGAGTTCGTCGTTGCGCTTGGCGATGGCCGCCTCGTCGAAGAGGGTTCGCACGCGCCGTTCGTGGATGCTCATCTCATGTGTCCCGGTAACCCGGTCGCGGGACGCAATCCGCCGCCGCGCTCAGGGGCGGTCTTAGCGTCCCAAGGTCCCGGGGGGAACTGTGGATGCGCATCCCAGGCACCCCAGCGTCATCGAACGAACCCCAAACGCAAAAGGGGCCGGCGATCCGCCAACCCCTTGCGCCGTCCGGCTGAATGGATGGTACCACCGCCCCGGCTCGAACGGGGGACCCCCAGATCCACAATCTGGTTATGGCGCAAAACAAGCCCTAACATTCAGGTGGTTTGGGATCGGTCAACGGCTTTGCCAGACCTAGCAAAAACTGCCATTGTGATGCTTCGTTAATAACACGGGGTAACAGGGCATAACGCCCGGTTTCTGTTACCCCTGGTTACCCCGAAGGATCACCAGAGTGGCAGCGCGAGTCCTGACCGTGCAAGCCATAGAACGCCTGAAGCCGGACGCCGCGCGCCGGCTGGAGATCCCGGACGCGACGCTGCCCGGCCTGTACTTCATCATCCAACCATCCGGCGCGAAAAGCTGGGCGGTCCGGTACCGGCACGACGGCCGCACACGGAAGCTAACCCTCGGCGCCTATCCCGGTCTCGACCTTGCCCAGGCGCGAGCCGAGGGGAGGGCGGCCCTTCATTCCGTGTCTCTCGGCCAGGATCCGGTTGCCGAGCGCAAGGTGGTCGTTCCTCCGCCCGCCCGGGATTTGATCGGCTCGGTGATCGACAGCTTTATCGAGCGGCACGTGAAGCCTCGGAACCGGCCACGCACTGCCGAGGAGACGATCCGGATCCTGCGGACCAAGGTGCTGCCGGTCTGGGATGGACGGAAGATTCAGGATATCGGCCGCCGCGACGTGATCGAGCTGCTCGACGGCATCGTGGATGCAGGGACGCCGGTGGCAGCCAACCGGACGCTGGCGGCGCTATCCAAGCTGTTCAACTGGGCGACCGATCGCGGCGTCATCGACGCGAACCCGTGTGTGCGGATCAAGGCGCCGGCCGCCGAGACGAGCCGCGACCGAGTCCTAAGCGACGAGGAGCTGCGCCTGCTCTGGCGGGGATGCGCTAAGATTGGATGGCCCTTCGGTCCGTTCGTGCAGATCCTGTTGCTGACGGCTCAGCGCCGCGACGAGGTCGCGAAGATGCGGCGGGTTGAGCTGCGAGAGGGCGGCAAGCTGTGGACCATACCGGGCGAGCGGGCGAAAAACGGTCAGGCTCACGACGTGCCGTTGAGCAGCGCGGCACAGAGCATCCTGGGGTCGCTACCGCGGGTGGCAGGGCAGGCCAGCTATCTCATCAGCACGACAGGCAACAGCGGCGTCTCAGGCTACGCCAAAGCCAAGGCGCGGTTAGACGCCGAGATGCTGGCACTTGCGCGCACCGATGCGGCGGATGGGGTCGATCCTGAGAGCATCGTTCTCGAACCCTGGCGCCTACACGATCTGCGCCGGACGGCCTCCACAGGTATGGGCCGCCTAAAGATCGAACCGCACGTGATCGAAGCCGTGCTGAACCATCGCTCCGGTGTCATCAAGGGCGTGGCGGCAGTCTATAACCGGTACCAGTACCTCGAAGAGAAGCGAGCGGCGCTGGAGGCTTGGGCAGCGCACATCGAATATCTGACAGGAGGCCTTGAGTGACCGATGACTTTGACATCTTGGAATACCTGAAGGCTCAGTTGCGGCAGGATCCGAACAATCAACATCTCAAGCAACTTGTTCGGAGCACTCGCCGACGTACGGAGGCCTTCGGGAATAGGGTAAGGCCGCCCCGCAGCACGTTTCAGGCAGCGCAGGCACGATTGCTGGCAGAAAATCACGCCCCTTCGTCCCAGCTACATCTGCTCAACGGACAGCTTCCGGTTGATCTGGAAGTCGGCCAACTCATCAAGGATGGACACATCCAAGTCATCTCACCGGAACGTCAAGCTGCGGGTGAAGAGGGGATGACACGTTCCGATGCACTCTGGACAGGGCGCCAAAGCGTTGTCGATGGATGCCGCTGGGCCGATTATTATGCGCGGTACAAGCTCGGAACCGAGCCCTCAGCAAAGGCGACCGCGAAAATAGGACTAGCAGACGCGAAGGCAGTTTCAGCGGTACTCGCAGATTTTATAGCTGCGCATGCGGTCAATTTGGCAGCTGGCCGCTATACCGCCGGTGGCGCACGCGCTGCGATCTCACGTGACAACCTATCCGACGAAATTGGCGTTTTACGCACCGCCCACGATGTTCTGCTCCGCATCGTGGAGCGACTGACGCCGGAAGCTATCGACACTGGAGGTCGGCCAGGTGACCCTTGGCGTGTCGGATTTGTGTTCGGGATTTCCCAAGGCTGGACCATGCTGACCCAGCTGAAGATCTCGGCCAAAGACAACGCGCGCTTCGTTGATTTTGTAGCTAGCGGCGCTGCAAGTCTAAGCGACGGATCGCGGCCCAACAGCGACGCTTGGGCCAGCGCAATAAAGACTGCCGCCAAAGCCTTCGAGTTGGCCGACGATGGCCTGACCTGGGCTCGCCGACCGGGACCATAGCTCAGGGGGTGAAACCTACCCCCTTAAATCGCGGAGGTTTTGACCTCCCATCTCGGTCACCAATCAACCCATTCATAGCGTGTCCTAACAAGGAGTCACGCAATGCCTTTTGCTGTTCCAAAGTCTGGCGAAGACTTGCTGCCGAGCAACGTCACCCGCTCCCGCTACGGCGTGTCGGACATGACGATCTTCCGGTGGCTGGCTGATCCGAAGCTCGGCTTCCCGCAGCCGATCCGCATAAATGGGCGCCGCTACTGGCGGCTGGCCGAGCTGCAGGCCTTTGAGGCTCGGCAGGCTTCGAAGAAGGAGGCCGCGTAGCACCATGGCCCAGAAAGCAGTTGAGGGACGGAGCGCCGGCCAGCGCTCGCGTCCCTCGGAAGATGTCGTTTGCTCGACCGACAACTCCAATATAGCACCCCACCGGCACACCGCCAACGCCCTGACCGCGGTCATGGACCGCGAAGGGGTCGTCATCGCCGTCGTCGCCAGCCGCGTCCAGGCACGCGCCTTCCTGCGGGGAGGCTGCGCATGATCGTACGCCGCCGCCTCCAGCACGACGACTACCTCTGGGCGCTGGATCACAGCCGACGCCGCTATCGAGTGCGCCCCACTCGCCTCGGGGATCTGACCCTCCGGTTCGGGGAGACCTACCCCAACCTCATCACCGTCGTGAGCATGGACGGTAAGCACCTCGTGGTGATGGCGGCCAAGTGCAAGGTCGCTTCCGGTCGGTGGCACAACACCGACGCCTACGCCGACTTCAGGCTGCTCGCGATCAATCGCAAGCGCGCGCTGCGAAATCATGGAGACTCGGCATGACGGCCGGCACCTCGACCTTCGAGCGGCCGCCGAAGCCGCAGCTCCCGCCGTTCGCCGGGCTGCCCGACCTCCCGGCGCTGCGCGAACTCCAGGGTCGCCCGAAATGGGTGGCCTGGCAGTACACCTGGAACGAGATCCGCGGCGTCTGGGACAAGCCGCCGCTCAACGCCAAGGATGGTGGTGCAGGCAGCACCACCAATGCCGATACCTGGGCTCCCTATGACGCCGCGGCCGCTTTCGCGACCCGCCGCGTTCAGGCCGGCGTCGGCTACGTGCTGTCGCCCGAGGACGAGCAGAGCGGGATCGACCTCGACAAGTGCCGAGACCCGGAGACGGGCAAGCTTCAGGCATGGGCCCAGGTCGCAGTCGATTTCGCCGAGACCTACACCGAAGTGTCCCCGTCAGGCGCCGGCTTGCGGTTCTTCGTGCGCGGGTTGGTCGACGGGCGGAAGGTCGACGCCGCCCAGGTCGAAATCTACACCGGCGGTCGGTATCTGACCGTCACGGGCCGGCATGTGCCCGGCACCCCGACCGAGATCCGGGAGGCGCCACGTCTGATCGCCTACCTGCATGAGCGTGCGGACCACATCCGGGCGGCTCAGAAGGCGGCTGCCGACCTCGCCCGGGAGCTGGAGCGCAAGAAGGCCGAGAAACGAGCGCAGGAGCAGGCCAAGCAAACGACGAGCGAACGGGCCTCGGCCAGTGCCCGTGAGCGTGGAACGCGCGACAGCTCGGATTTCTGGCGCACCGTGAACGATCGAGCCCTCGCAAACCTCGGCGCGTGGGTGACGAGCGTGTTCCCAGGCGCCCGCTACCAGTCCGGGACCGGCGCCTACCGGGTCGACCAGCGCGATCTGGGCGAGGGGTACGAAGAAGACCTGTCGCTGCATCCGGACGGGATCCGAGATTTCGGTGTCGGCGACCAAGGTGATGCCCGCGGCGGGGCGCGCTCGCCGATCGATATCGTGCGGGATTACCTGCCGGCCACCGACGCCGCTGCGGCCGCGCTGTGGCTGTGCGAGCGCCTGGGCGTGCTGCCGGAGGATATCGGGTGGAAGGGCGGCAACACGGGCGCTTCGTCTGACGGTCCGCAGCAACAGGCGAAGGAAGGCGCCCAGCAACAGGAGGGCAAGGGGCCGAAGCTGATTGCGCTTCGGTGGCACCGTGATGCCAGCACGGATGCCGACCGCCCGTGGCTGGTTCACAACCTCATCGCCGAGGTTGGCAAGGGCCTGTTGTCCGGGCAGTGGGGGTCGGCGAAGACCTTCATCGCTCTGGACCTGTCGGGTTGCGTCATGACGGGCGAGCCGTTCGCCGGGCGCAAGGTGATGCGCCGTGGCGGCGTTCTCTTCATCGCCCCCGAAGGCGCCTTCGAGATCCCGATCCGGCTGAAGGGGCTCGTCGAGGGCAAGGTGGCCGGCACGGCCATGATGCAGACGACCGCCGGCGAACGGCCCATTGATCCCAACGACATGCCGTTCGCGTGGATCGAGGAGTGTCCGCGCCTCGTTGATCGCGACGCCGCCGATACGTTGGCGCTGACGGCCGATGCGGCGGCGCGCGAGCTGCGCGAGCGCTACGACCTACCGCTGGCCCTCATCATCGTCGACACGGTAGCGGCCGGCGCCGGATTCGACGACGAGAACAGCGCTGCCGAGACGCAGAAGGTCATGGGTGCGCTGGAACGGCTGAGCCACCACACCGGCGCCTTCGTGCTCGGCGTCGACCACTTCGGCAAGGCGGTCGAGACGGGCACCCGCGGATCGAGCGCGAAGGAGGCGGCGGCCGACACGGTGCTGGCCGCTCTCGCATCCCGGGACGAGGCCGGGAACATTAGCAACATGCGGATGGCCGTGCGGAAGGTGCGCGGGGCCAGGACCGGATTGGAGACGCCCTACAGCCTGGACGTCATCGAGATCGGCCAAGATCGGTTCGGCGATCCTGTCACCACGTGCGTAGTGACTTGGCAGAATGACCGCGAGCCGATGGCCACTGCGGTGAAGGGCAAAGATCCCTGGACCAAGTCGCTGAAGACGCTGCGCGACGCCATCAACAATGCGCTGGCGGGTTCTGGGCAGCGTGTCAGGCCCTTTGGCGGCGCGGGACCTGAGGTCATGGCAGCGCGGCAGGACGACGTTCGACAGGAATTCTACGCTGCCTATCCGGCGGACGGAGAGACCGACGCACAGCGTGCAGAGGCCAAGAAGAAGGCGTTCAAGCGCGCCCTGCTGCAGGGCGTCGAAAACGGTCTCATCGCGACGCGCGACCTCGGAGCAGTCCCCCACGTCTGGCTGGCCGTGGAGGACGGGAAATGACCCAGAACCACCCACGGGGGACAGGGACACGGGGGACACTCCCTAGTGGTCGTGTCCCCGTGTCCCTTTTGTCCCCCTCTCAGGGACGCCAGGGACGTGGGGGGACATTGTCCCTTTTGTCCCCCGTGTCCCCCTCAAGTGGCAGGCGCGACAGAACAACACAGGATCGCCATAACAAAACACAACAATGGACAACATAACAGAACGGCGAACGCACGAGAGTTTTGGCCGAGAATAACATCGTTGTTGTCGGACGATCATCAAAATAGCATTGTCACAGCCACGCAACTGCAACGCGGTGGCACTTACGATGACTGCTCCAATCCGACGAGACGCACTGCTCCGGCTGAAGGTCGAGGCCGGTCTCGCCCGAGCGGTAGAGGCTACCGCCCGCCAGCGCGGTCAGACCGTGAGCGAGTACGTCCGGCAGGGGCTGCGCGCCCAGCTCGCGCTGCACGGTGTCCACCTTGACCCTGACGATGGCCCTGCCGGTCCCGCGGCCGCCCTGAGGCGCGTCGCCTGATGGTGTCCGACGCCTCAGCCAACCTCGCCGTCTACCTTCTGAAGGAAGTCGCCAGCCGCGCGCCCAGCATCGTCGCCTTCATGGTCGCGCAGAGCCACCGCCTGCCTGAGGATCCGGACGAAGCTCGTCAGGAGGTTCGCCAGCGCTGGCCCGAACTAACCGACGAGGAACGGGACATGGCCTTCACCATGGCCATCAACGTGCTGCGCCGGATCAGGGATGACGCCGTCGAGAACATCGCCCGGCTCGACATGCTGACCACCGATGCAGGGAGAGGCTGAGATGTGCATCACCATCAGGGATCAGGTGAAGGCTGCCATCATTGGCACCATGGCCGAAGCGGAGAAGGCAGGGCGCTGCCCGCTGGCTGCGGCCGAGGCTGCCTACCCCGGCGTGCCAATGGTCGTCTTGGGAGCCTGTTACGGCGAGATGGTGTCGGATCAGGAAGACGCGTGGTGGAAGGCTATCGAGCGCGCCATCGATGCCGAGACAATCAACCGTGCCGTTACCGCTGCATCGGCTCGGTAGGTGGGACCCAAAAACCATCCAGGTTGCACAAGTCTAATAAATGCAACCTAGGGTCCTTGGACATGGTGACCATCCGGGAGGGTCAGCCCGAGTGAATGACCTGTCTAGGTGCAGCCCCTGAAAACCACTTAACCCTTCACAATTGGCAGCGGACTCATGGCCATCACAACTAAGGCTGCACTTGCTGCCGAGCTAAAGATTTCTAAGGCCCGTGTCAGCCAATACGTGAGGGCTGGCCTGCCTGTACGTTCCGACGGCAAACTGAACCGCGAGAATGCTCTTAACTGGATCGGGCGGACTCAGCTGAGCCAAACCTTCGAGGATAAGGGCGCGCATCGGGCTCGGAAGCTGGCGTCGGCTCCGCCGCGCGCGATGCGAGCGAAGGAGATTGTCGCGGCGCCCCGACAAATCGAGGGCTACGAGCCCGAGGTGGCGATCGCGCGCAGCATCATCGGATCGGCCGAGAGGGTCGTGGCCGAGAGCGCGGTGGCGGCCGGCGCCTCGATGGAGCTGGCCTACGTCCTCAGCGTCATGGTCGCGAACGCCCTCGACGACACGGCGGCACAAGCCCTCGGCGCCCGCGGGTTCGAGGGCTTCGCCAAAGGCCTCTCCGTCGGCGAGCTGTGCGGCACGGCAGATTTCCCTGGACCCGACTGGCCCGCCCTGGCCCGGCGTGCCGGCAGCACGTTCGATGAGGCCGCCTGCGAGACCTTCCTCGCCCAGGTCGAGGCCAGGAATACCGCCAGCGAGAGGGCATCCGCATGAGCGACCAGTCCGTCCCTCGCTACGTCGAGGTCGTCAGCCTCAGGGCCGAGCCCAATCACTTCGTCCTGCCGAAGGCCAAGGAACGGCAGTGGGTGGATGCACCCGAGCCGGGCTTCGTTCTCGACCCCAACACCGGCAAGGCTCGCCGCACCCGGCCGCGTCGCCGCCGTGCCTGGTTGGAGTTTCCGCGCTGATGGAGGTGCGGCCGCATCCGTCCTTTGCGGACCCCGGCCTGACCGATCTGATCGAGCGCGCCCAGGCAGCACAGAGCGTGGCGCAGACGGCTCAGTCGGCGGTCTGGGCCTACATTACCGAGTGCCAGCAGGGTGCCGGGGCAGGCGTCGAGCCAGATCACTGGCCATTGAGCGCCAACCATCCCGACCTGCTGACTGTCGCCCAAGCTGCAGCCCGCGCCGGCCGCCACGTCGACACGATCACCCGGTGGTGTCGGGAGCGCGGCGTTGGCAAAAAGTATGGGGGGCGGTGGCGTGTATCAATCCGAAGACTGAACACAATTCTTCACTGATGCACGCCGCACGGTAGCGCCGCGCTCGCTTTATGACGCTGTATATGCGAAATTCATGTCAGTGTTTCCAGAAGAAACGCATCTCTGGAAATATGAAAGTATATCTTTGGTCATGGGGTCGACTTTGTCGTTTCGCAAAAGTACACCAATCTCCGTAACGGCAAAAACCTTTCTTTCCTCAATTTGAGCGCTGCTATTCATGGATTTTACCCCAGATCCAACATAGAAAGAAACAGGACCTGAAGCATTAGACGCGAATATTCCGGATAGGGCACGCCATATTATGAACCCATCGTCCTTCCAGGGCACCGCTTTTTCTGTGGCCTGCGTATATTCGAGCAGATTATTGTGCGGAACTCCATGCGTTGTGATCTGCCCTAAAATGTCAGGCAGCGTGTATTTGTCGGCAAAGGCAGGATTATTTTTTTTCTGATCTGCAATTTCTTTCCAAACCGGCTTGAAAAATGATCCCGCGTACAGAAGCGTCTTGCCGGAAGGCGCTCTTATGTCTTGCCTAATTTTTGGATTGTTATGCAGGTAACTGAGGAACTGCTTAGTTTCGTTCTTCAGCGGCATCGGCAGCCTCTTATCCATTCAACCGGCGATACTCAGTATTCCGCATATCGTTCACGGACGCAATTTCAATCAGCACCGCAATAACTCGATCGCAGAATTTAGTAGTTCCATCTACTGGCTGCGCTCAGCGACATGTAGAGCAGCATCGAGCAACGTCTCTTGCCGCAAATGCCGTGAATGCGGCGTTGTGCATGCCGTGTTGTTTTGGTCGATTAGCATTCTCGAAAGCGGGGCATCCTTTTGACGGCTCTGCGGCTCAGTCGAACAACGGGAACAGTGCCTCCGGGCTCCGCGGCCATTGTTTCGGCCGGCCAAGGCACTGACGAGCCGTACACGGTTAGACGACAGGTGGAGCGCATGGCGCTGATGAAACGGAAGAGCAAAGAGGTCGCGGGTAGCGCGGCTGATGCCGCCGACCTCGAACGACTGCGGCGTGACCTCGACGCGGCCGAGGCCGAACGGGTTGATGCCGTCCGAGCCCGGCAGGACCTGGAGGAGCGACGCGACGACGTGCTGGCCTCCGAGGACGAGGCCCAGCTGGAGGCGCACGAGACCGCCGTGGCCGCCGTCGAGCGCCGCGTGGCTGTCGCCGAGACCCGCTGCACCCGACTGGCCGGTGAGATCGAGGCGGCCGAAGCCCAGGCCGAGCAGGACCGCCGCCATGCCGCCTACGCCAAGGCCCAGGAGGCGCTGACCGAGGGCCGCCGCGTGTTGGCCCAGGAGTACGTGCCGGCGGCGAAAGCGCTGGTCGAGATCCTGAACCGGGCGATGCAACTCCGCGCGGTGATTTTCGAGGCGAACAAGAATTTGCCGGAGGGCGCAGACCCGCTCTCGACGATGCTGGAGCCTGCGTTCAACGGCCAGTATTTTCCAGAGGTCAGAGGGCTGACGAAGGAAGAGGTCTACTTCGTCAATCGGCAGACCGGCCTGGTCGCCGGGCCTCATGACTGTCCGGAGATGCACGCCAACCGCGGAAGGTGGGAGCGACGCACCCGCACCATCGAACTGCCGCGCCCGCTGCACCCGGCGGTCGAGCACCGATCCGTGCTCGAATACGTGAACCTGCCCGACATCGCCCCCGACAGCTACCTGTGGTCCGCCCCGTTCTGGGGCCGCCCGCGCTTTGGCAATCCTGATCGCACCGAGGAACAGCGCCGTGTTTTCTGAAAAAGCATTCCAGGCTTGGCAGGCTCGCCGCGGCGAAGTCGAGGAGCGCGAGCGCCAGCGCATCCGGGCTGAGATC
>NZ_JALNUL010000038.1:0-39877 GCF_026540775.1 Methylobacterium sp. GC_Met_3 | reverse complement strand
ACTTGGCCGCTGGAGAGCTGGGTCGACAAGTCGTTGAGCTGGTTCTTCAGCGTCACGAGCTGCGAGGTGTTGCGGTTGACGATATAGGAGCCCGCCGCGAAGGGTGAGATCGTTGTCATGGTCAGATCTGCAGCAGCTGGTTGAGCATGTCACGGGCGGCGGTCAGCACCCGTGCGTTGGCGCCGTAGGCGGTCTGCAACGCGACTAAGTTCGACATTTCCTCGTCGATACTGACGCCCGCCCCCGAGGAGAACCTGCTCTGTGCCGTTGCGAGAGCGGTCTGATGGGTATCGTCTAGCGAGGAGGCCGTGGTGGCGGCCGCTCCTTGTGCCGAGATGACATCCTGCGCAAAACCGACCACGGTGGCACTGTAGGGCGCGGAGATGCCTCCGATCCCGCTCGCCGACGAGAACGTCTGCTGGGTCGAGGTCAGAGCTGCAAACAGGCCCTGCGCGCGAGTTCCGGTAGCGGTCGTATCCGTGGCGCTGGTCGCTGTCAGCACCGACGTGTTGGCGGATACCATGCTGTTTATGGTGAGGCGCTGCGCGAGACCTACAAGCTGCGAGCCGCCATCGAGCGAGCCCGTGTAGAGGTTGTTGCCCGTACCATCGACGAACAACGCGATCTGCGGATAGCCCGCCTTAGGATCCGCGGATGTTGGGACGGTGATGTTCGCCGACGCCGTCACCTGCGGGCTGGCGGCCGTGCTCACGATGGTGAGGCTCGCGGCGGTGCCACTCACCGACAGGGTCGGGTCAAGAGTGCTCAGAGTCGCGCTGATCTGCGCCGCAGTCACCGGGATCTTGATCTTCGCCACAAGGGCGTTGGCGTCGGTGGTTTGGCTCGCGGTGATGGAGGTCGATGGGTCAGTCGAGGCAACCAAAATGATGTTTCGGCCGGTGCTGGTCGCGCTAGCCGGGATCGTCAGGGTGTTACCGGCCTGGAGACCGGTCAGATCTATCGTTGCGGTATTTCCTGTCGTTCCCTGTGTCGCTGTGACTTGTTTGTTAGTCAGCGCCGTGGCGAGCCCGGCCGCGAGGTCGTCGAGCTGGCGCTGGGCCTGCGGCAGGGTCTGGTCACGCAGCTCGATGTTGGCCGCGAGGCTGCCCGAGCGCAGGACCCCTGGCGCGCCGAGGTCGATCTGGCCGCCCCCCGGCAGCGTGGCAGTGATGGTTCCCACCGAACGCTTGCTTGGATCGGTGGAGTAGGTCGAATTGGCATTCAGGGTGCCGCGCCCATCGAACGCCAGGGTCGCCGCGGATCCCCGATCGACCAGCGTCACGCCGGATTGGGTCATAACCGAGACCGATCCATCGCTTTGAGCGGAGGTCTGGACGTCCATGTAACTCGACAGGCTATTGATTGCCTGGTCGCGCTGGTCCTGGAGGTCGGCCAGAGATGCGCTGTCGGTCGTGTTCTGGATTTTCGTGTTCAAGCTCGCGATGCTGGACAGTAGGGTGCTAGCGGAGGCTGTATCGGTACCAAGCTGCGTTTCAACCCCGGTGCGCAGGCTCTGAACGCTTGACGCAATGCCATTGATTTGGCCAGCGAGCGCCGAAGCATTGCTCAGTACGGTGGACCGCGCAGCAGAAGATGTCGGGTTGGCAGAAAGTTCCTGAAGGGACTCCGTGAATGTGTTCAATGTACCATCGAGAGCCGTCGAGCTGCCGGGCGTCCCATAGAGCGCATCGAGCTGCGCGATGGTAGTAGATTTGGTACTGGTGTAGGCAGCTCCGGAAGTCTCCTGTCGAAGTTGCTTCAGCGCTGCCGTGTCGAAGATGCGCGTAACTGACCCGCTAGCGACGCCTGAATTGCTGGTGCCGGTGGCGACTGACGAAAGCGTCCGCTTGACGTAGCCGACTGTGCCAGCGTTGGCGACATTCTGCGAGACGACGTTGATCGCCGCCTGGGTGGCCGCAAGCCCAGCCGTCGCAGTAGAAAGCGCGTTCAGCGACATCTCACGGCCTCCGTGTCTTGAGTTGTATTCCTACTCAGCGGATTACATTGAGCAAATCGGACATCATCGTCTGAGCCGTCGACATCACGCGTGTGTTCGCTGAATAGGCTTGCTGGGTTACAATCATCTTGGAGAACTCGGTCGCAATGTCCGCATTCGATCCTTCAACACTAGATCCGGTTATCGTACTGCCATCGAGACCGGCCAAGGGTGACCCGGAGTCCGCCGTCTGTAGATAATTACCGTTTGAGTCAGCTTGTAGGCCGTCAGGATTAGCGAACTGGGCAATTCCGACCTTAGCCAGAGCTACCACCGAGCCGTTGGAGAATGTTCCATTGATCTTGCCATCGCTTCCTACTGCAACACTCGTAAGATTGCCGGAACTATTGCCATTCTGGCTAAGCGCGTTCGTCGTAGCGGCCCCAGTACTATCAGCGTACTGAGTTAGCCCACCGGATATATCCAATTTAAGGCTAGGGAATGTGTAATCACCAATGGCTACATTGCTTAACGTTGCCGACCCACCGGTAGGAGAGGTGAGCGCGCCTGTTGAGTCAAATGTAAAATCGGGTCCCGTCTTAGTCCAATTGGCAGAACTAGTTGTGCTGCTATTATAATATAAGTTCCAGGTAGCCTGACCGCCACCTGCAGTGCCGCTTGTTGTTTGTACCCAGCGCGTATTAATCGTGAGTGGTGCGCCAGTCGCCGTGTAGGCTGTGATCGCAGGGCCTACAATGCTGTTTGCTGGAACGGCTGTCGAGTCCACTGTTGGCGTCGCAGGCAGGTTGGCTGCATAGGTAATAGTAGTTGTGGCTTGGGCAGGAAGAGAGACATTCCCAAGCTTGATGAGGCCTGTGCCGGTTGTCTGACCTGTCACGGGATCTAGATTGGTACCGGTCAGGTACCCTCCTGCTCCATTGACTAGGTACCCGTCTTTATCTTGCGAGAAATCGCCACGACGTGTATAGGCATTTGTTCCACTGAATGTGGAGGCTCCGTTGGCATCACCAGTCTTTTGCACTACCGTGAAAAACCCTGATCCAGTAATTGCCATGTTGGTCGGGGTGCTCGTCGAAGTAACACTTCCAGCGATGGTGTTGGTAAGCTGTGATTGAGCAATTACGGATCCGGACACCTCTTTGGTTGGAGTAGTCTGAGACATAAGATCGACAAAGCTTGTATCAATACCCTTATATCCGACGGTTTGCGAATTGGCGATGTTTCCAGAAATGTTGCTGATAGCGTAGGATTGAGCTTTCAAACCTGATACGGAGGTCTGAAGGGCAGAAAAGAGATCCATGGCAGTACTCGGCTAAGGTCCGTCCAGCGCGCCGCAAAATCTAAGCCATGAAAAAATCCAATAATTACAACAGCATATGCAGTCTCTATCTCGGCGGTGCGCTGTCAACTAGGAAAAATATTCCGAGCGGCGGCATTCTTTGCTCAGTGCGATGCACAATGAGAATGGTCGAAACCGGCGCCCATCAACTCTAGAGATGCAGCGCATGAATACTTATTTTTTGCTTAATAGAGCGTGTAAATTCTTCCATTATTTGTTGGCGAGATCAGAGTGGTATCTACTATAGAAATTCACTTCTGCTGTGATCCTTGAAGGCGTTCGCCCGCCGGATGTAGCCGACCACCGTCCGCGGATCCCGGTGGCCTGACTAATCCATGATCCGCGCGAGATCGGCCTCACGAACCCTAAACCTCACACGATCACGTGGTAACGTGGTCACGTTAAACCGCTTCGTTGCCGTCAGGGCAGAACTTGAGCCGCCCCTCTTCACCAAGTCAAAGCGCGCCTCCGTCATCAGTCGGAATTTGAGCGAGCGCGCATAGGACGAATACAGCGACGAACCGCATCACGCTCAGCCGTCGAGGGAAAAATCGCGCCACGTGGTCACGTGACCACGTGACTAGTCGCCTCGGTTCAACGCGTCGAAGTCCCGCCCGTGCTGGCGCAGCACCAGCCGCAGTCCCTCGACGTAGAGATCATGTGGCTTGCAGTCCGTTGCGGCTGCAATCTCGCGCAGCGCTTTGAACACCTTCGGATGCGCGTAGATCGATGCGTGCGGTTTCTCGTACCGAACGCGGCGCTTGTAACCCTCGGGCCCGGCGGGCTCATCGGTCACGCGATCAGCAACAACGTTGGCCCGTGGAGTCGTTGTCACGTCGTCACGCTGTAACGTGGCAACGTTGTCACGTTGGAACGTGATAGCGTTATCACGTGGCGGTTCGGCTGCTGGTGCTGCGGCGGCTATCCGGGCGAGCTGGTCGTTGATGGACGGGCGGGGTTTCTTGCTCATGCCTTCGCGCCTCCGAGCTGCGCCTTGATCCACTGCCAGAGAAGCCGAACCTCGACGGCCGCCTTGCCCTTAGGCGCTAGTTCCGTGACGCCCTGTCCCGTCGTCATTGAGTCGAGAAAGTCCGAGCGTGTCGCCACCATCGACGGCGCCAGTGCCCCTGTGCTCACCAGGGCGGTCGCTGCATCGAGCGTGCGGGCCTGCGTGGTTGGGTTACATTGGTTGAGCACGAAGGCGAACTGCCGCTTGAGGAGACGCAGTTGCTCCACTGTCGGCCGCGCTGCTTCGACATCCAGGATCGACGGCTTCACCGGTAGGAGGCACAGGCTGGCCTCGCGCAGCACCAAAGCGACGTCGGGACCGAACCGGCCGGGTGTGTCCACGATCACGAGCGAGACCGCCCCGGCGCCCCGGATCCTACCAAGCGTGCCGGCGAAGGCTGAAGGTTCAACTCGCTGCACGTCGAGACCGTTAGCCTCACGCCGCTTGCCCCAGCCGGCTAGCGACGCCTGCGGATCCGTGTCAAGCGCCGCGACCGTCTCCCCATCCTGCATAGCCGCGACGGCGAGCGAAGCGGCGAGGGTGCTTTTGCCGCTGCCGCCCTTTTGTGTCGTGAGTGCCAGGACGCGCATCACAGCCCCGCCATCCCGGCCGGGTTCTGCTTGAAGAGCTGCCCGGACCGGATGTAGCCGCTCGTCGTGTCGAAGCGCTTGTGCCGGAGCTGCCGCTGAATGGCATGACCCGGCGCATCGTTCGCAGCCGCCGACGTGGCAAGCCCCGAGCGCAGCGAGTGGCCGGCATAGGCTGCCGCGAGGCGCCGCGCTTCCTCCGGCGCGTGCCCTTCCGCCAGCGCGGCCGCCTCGACCGTGCGCTGTACGATCCGAGCAACCGCGCGGCCTGTCACCGCCTCGGTGCCGATCCGCCCGTGCCTGTCTATCGGCCGGAACGCCGGCCCCTCCTTCAAGCGAGCCGCCTTGATCCAGGCTCGATAGCTGCGCACCGGGCACGTCTCCATGTTCGAACCATAGGGTACGCCTATCTCGGCACCCTCCCCTGATTGATCTGTCTTGCTGCGGCCGAGGTGGACGACCAGGCCGTCGGGCCGCTCCTCAACCCACGCCGCGCCATCCCTGTGTGCAACTTCCAGCCCCACCAGTTCCGAGCGTCGGAGCGCGGCTGCGAAGCCCACGAGGATCAGCGCCCGATCTCGTGTGCCAGCTAGGGTGTTGGGCAGGGTGGCGACCGCGCGCCGGAGATCCACGGTCATCAGAGGCCGCTTCTTCGCTGCCGGCTGGCCGTGCGCACGCTTGATGCCCCTCCACGTGTCGCGGAACGCGGCCGACGACAGGTCGAGCTCAAGTCCCGCTGCAGCGTGCTGCTCGCGGATCGCAGCTAGACGACGTTGTAACGTGGCAACTTTCAACGTGGTCGCGTGGTCAATCAGATAGGCTAGCACCGCGGCCGGGCTGGCAGGCAACGACACCTCGCCCCGCGTCCCGCACCAATAGGCGAACGCCCGCACATCGGAGGCATAAGCTCGGCGCGTGTTCGCCGCTCGCGACTGATCGGCATACTGGCGGGCCTGATCGGCGAACGCCTGAAGGCTGGTCGGCGAGGGGAGGGCGACCTCTGCACTCAAGACTGCGTCTCTTCGGCCAGCGGTTCGCCTTCGTCGATCGCCGAGACGATCTGGTTTCGCACCAGCTTCAGTGCGGCTTGTATAGGGTCAGCCCAGTCAGGCCGCTGGGCATTCTGTATGACCTCGGACGGCACGACGACCGCGAACCGTGTCTGCCCTCGTGAACGAGCATGCCAAAAGCCACGAACCTCGATGCCGTCCGCCACTGGCCGCGCTTTGACGATGAAGTCCTGCCCGGCGTGTGAAAAGGGGAGGCGCGGCGGCGTCGAGGGCATGCTGTCTTCTGGTGTCCGATAATGTCTTGTTATCGGACCTTAGACCACCACGCAGGAACTGGCAACGGGATCGCGTCACCACGTTGTAACGTGGTCATGTGGTCGTGTGGTCGCGTGGCTATGGGCAGGGTGATCGCTTATCTCGGCCTCACCAGCCGCAGCGCGGTCGGGTGTGCGCAGGGCCGGGATGTAGACCGTCGAACGGTCCCGGCCATCCACGTGCCTCAGCTATCCTTGCCTTCGGGCTCTCATCTCAACGGCTTCAGCGCCGCTGCTGGCTGCTGTTACCGCGGTGCCACAACTTCCATCGTTTTGTTTGCAATGGCTTGTTCGGCTGTAACCTTCACCGTATCGGTGAGTCAGAAAAGTCAACAAAACCAGTAGTTTATTATTCTTCTAAACAGCACGGAAGCCACGTCGCACCCCTCAGCGGCGAGCGCGAACGGCTGCGCGAAACAAGTCCGGGGCTTGCGTAGTATGATCACCTCTTCTCTTCGTCCTCGCGCCGCACGAGTTTTCCTCCTTGCCGGCGCATCGCTGTTGGCGATGCAAGCCGCGCAGGCTCAAGAGGCGACTCAGCCGCGTCGTGGTGGCTCAAATCCTCCTGCCGAGAGCAGCGTGCAACTGCAGGAGCTGAGTGTCGAAAGCCAAGGCGGCAGCGGCCCGGTTGCCCCGGCCCGGGTTGGGGCGCGCGCGCGGGCGGTGGAGAGCCCGACCGGCCCGATCGACGGCTACGTAGCCCGGCGCTCGGCCACCGCCACCAAGACCAACACGCCGCTGATCGAGACGCCGCAATCGATCACCGTGGTCGGCCGCCAGCAGCTCGACACCCAGAACGCCCAGACCCTCACCCAGGCGACCCAGTACGTCGCCGGAACCTATGCTGGCACCTTCGGCGCCGACACGCGCATCGACTACTTCCAGCTGCGCGGCTTCGTGGTCAGCGATTACGGCCTCTACCTCAACGGCCTGCAGCTCCTGAACTACGGCTTCGCCTACAGCCGGGTGGACACGTTCGGACTGGAGCGCGTCGAGGTGCTGCGCGGCCCCTCCGCGGTGCTGTTCGGCGCCGGCAATCCCGGCGGCCTGATCAACCAGATCAGCAAGCGCCCGACCGAGAACCCGTTCGGCTACATCGAAGTTGGCGGCGGCTCGTTCGACCAGCGCTACGCCGCCTTCGACGTCGGCGGCCCGGCCGACGCGGAGGGCCACTGGTTCACCCGGCTCACCGGCTATGCCCGCAACGGCGGCACGCAGGTCCAGGGTGCGCCGGACGACAGCTACTACATCGCCCCGGCCTTCACCTATAAGCCGGACGGATCGACCAAGTTCACGGTGCTGTCGAGCTTCCAGCACGACAACACGGCCGTGACCTCGAACTTCCTGCCGTATTACGGCACGGTTCGGCCGCAGGCCGAGGGCCTGCGCATCCCGCGCTCGCTCAACGTGGGCGATGCCGGCTTCAACACCTTCCAGCGCGATCAGGCCTTCATCGGCTACGAGTTCGAGCATGTCTTCGACGACACCTGGGCGGTGCGCCAGAACGCTCGCTACGGGATCACCGAGAGCTTCCAGAACTCGTACATCGGCCAGCTCGGCTACGCCGATGCCCAGCAGACGCAGCTCGCCCGCTACCTGTTCCGGGATCACGCCAAGGTCGCGCAGCTCGATGTCGACACCCAGGCCGAGGCCAAGTTCTCCGACGGGTTCTTCCGCCACGATTTCCTGATGGGCGTGGAGTACCGGAACTTCCAGATCCACGACAACCAGGCCTCGGGCTTCCCAGCCCCCAGCCTCAATATCTTCGCGCCGAGCTACGGCCCTCAGGCGGTCTCGGCGACACCGTACTTGGTTAACGCCGACTCGTTCCAGCAGGTCGGCCTGTACTTCCAGGACCAGATCAAGCTCACGCCCGAGCTGACCCTCGTTGTCGGTGGTCGTCAGGACTTCGTCGAGAACACCGTCTACGACCGCCTGACCCCGTCCAACACCAACGGTCGCAACGACAGCGCCTTCACCTATCGAGTGGCGGCGATCTACAATTTCGACTTCGGCCTCGCGCCGTATGTCATGTACTCGACCTCGTTCCAGCCCGAGATCGGCACGGACATCAACAACCGGGCGTTCAAGCCCGATACCGGCGAGCAGATCGAGGGCGGCGTCAAGTTCGAGCCGCCCGGCCAGGGCTACTTCCTGACGCTGGCGGGCTTCGACATCCACCGCAACAACGTGCTCACCCCCAACCCGGTGAACACGCTGTTCAACACCCAGGTCGGCGAGGTGCGCTCCACCGGCTTCGAGGCGCAGCTAGTTGCCAACCTGTTCGACGGCCTCAACCTGATCGCCTCGTTCACCGATTTCGGGTTCACCACGGTCAAGGATGCCGACCCGACGCGGATCGGCAAGACGCCCGTCAACATCCCCGAGAACTTCGCTTCGCTGTTCGCAGATTACACGATACCGACGGGCGACTGGCGCGGCTTCGGCTTCGGCGGCGGTGTACGCTATGTCGGACGCTCATTCGCGGACGTGGCCAACACTCTGAAGGTGTCGGAGTACGTCCTGTTCGACGCGCAGGTGCACTACGATTACGAGAATTGGCGCTTCCAGGTGAACGCCACGAACATCGCCGACAAGCGCTTCGTCTCGTCGTGCCAGTCGTCTACATCGTGCTTCTACGGCGACGCCCGGCGCGTACTGGCGAAGATCAGCTACAAATGGTGACGGTAGCCTAACACTCGGAGCCTGTGGGGGATTGTAGATCCCCCAAGAATAGGCCCGTTAATTGCCCGCCTGTCGGTCACTGTCTCGGCTGTGCGGGCGCCAGTTGCGGTCGATCCTGAGCCCGCGACGCTGCGGTCGCGCGCGCGCCATCGCAACGGGATCGAGGGCTTGCGCTTCCTGTACCCAGCCTGCCTCCGTCAGCGCCTTCAGCATGGCCGACCAGAACGGTCGGTGACGCCAGTTGCTGAAGCGCTGGTAGATGCCGCCGGGCGAGCCGTAGACCTTTGGGCAATCTGGCCAGCGACATCCGCTGACGGAGACATGAATGATGCCAGACAACGCGTGTCGATCGTTGCTCCGGGCTTGGGAATTCGTTGGCAGGTATGGCGCGATGATCGCCCACTGCGCGTCGCTGAGCCAGAACAAGCTATCCTGATCAAGCATGCGGTTTAGCCATCCGGCAACGTCCGCGTGAGTTAGACCTGCTTCAGTCGAGTGACAATGGTGAATGCCCGCGCGCGAGGCCGGGCGAGCCGTGATGATATGGCCGCCCGGCCGGTCGCGAACCAAGCTGATTGGTCTGGGTCGGGAATGGAAAAGGCGACGGGTCAGTGCCCGCCGCCTCCTAAAAACAGCAAGGTCTGAAGATGACCCACTACAGCGAGTTTCACATGCCCTGCTGCAGCTGCTGGGCCGCACGGTAGTGGTGCTCGTAGACCGGCAGCGCTTGCTGCGCGTAGGTCCGCAGAACCGGGCTCGGTCCCGACGCTGCGTAGGACTGCGTCATGGCGATCGCCCGCTGATGCGATTGCAGCTGCTGCTGGACGTACAAGCTGTCGAAGGCCGGGCCCGCCGGGGTCGCTGAGAGGTCCGACAGCATCGCCTGCTGGGCTGGGCTGGGCGCGACAACGGTGGAACCGGTATCCACTACCTCACCCTGGCCGACGCCGCTGCCGACCTGCGCACCGCGAGCGGCTCCGGTGCTAGCCCCCTCCAAACCGCCGACCGGTCCGCCCGACAGGGTGCCGCCGACCACGCCGGCCGCTGCCCCAGTCGCTGCGCCAACCGCACCGCCAGCCACTGCGAGCGGTGCCGCGAGTACGCCACCCACCGGGCCGCCGACTTCGGCTCCCTGTAACCGGTCGTAGTTCCGCTCACCGCCGACCAAGGCTGCGTTGGCAGCCCGGTGATCGCGGACCGCCTCTTCGGCGTAGGCACGTACCGCGGGGTTGCGGGTTTTCGAAAGCGCGATCTCGGCGGCCTGGATTTCGTAGGCGTTCGACTCCAGGGAGCGGACGCGGAATTCGGTGAACCCCTGAGCCAGTGCCGGAGCTGACACAGATAAGACCAGCACCGTTGCGATCGCGTGGGATTTGAACATAATCAACCTCAAGAAATTCATATGCGGACTGCTCTGTTGGAAGGCGTTCGGCAACTACAATACGCTTCCCAATCAGGGTCACGCTTCGACCCTCCAACGGCGCATATTCTGCTCGGTTCCTCGCACAACTTGATCAGGCTCGTCCCGATCGAAGCGAACGCATCTGCTAAGGTCGAGAGCAAGCTGGCGTATCTCGGTACAGATCGCCTACCCTGAGGCTTGCCGCCGGCGGTCACGCCGATTTGCTGGCGATCACCGGAGAGACGGTCGTGTGCTGTCGAGCCCTCATAGCCCTAGCCGTTGCAACGGGTATGCATGCCCCATCCGCTCTCGCGCAGACCCAAGACGAGCAGGCTTTAGCCCTGCTCCGAGCGTCCAGTGCGCAGTCAGCCATCATCACATTCTGCGGCAAGCACTACGCCATCGACGGCACGACCGCGCTGCGGATCTCACAGACCGCGCGAGATGTGGCCACCAAGGTTCTTGGTCAGGAAAAGGCTAATGCCGCCTTCAAGGACGAGTTGGCGCGACGCTATGCTGAGGTGAAGGAGGTCGGAGAGCAGCAGTGGTGCACCGACCAGCGTGATGAGCTCGCCGAAAGCGATATCCGGATTTTCAAGAACTGAGATGCCTGCAGGCCCGCTGGATGAGCCCCGCCATCTGGACGGACTATGATCATGAGGCAGGCACCTTATAAGCAGCTATTTTATTTCGTCTTTGCGCTAAGTTCGCCGAGATGGCGTTGCACGATGCGGTGGGTCTCGGTGGCAAAGGACTTCAGATCAGGGTTGGTGCCAGAGCTGGCCTCCTTGGCAAAGGCGGCGCCATCCGCGTCGTGAATGGCCTTCATGTCCTTGACGTAGGCCGAGTCGAAGGCGGCGCCGGATAGACCCTTCATTCGGTCGAGCCGGCCCTGGAACTCGGCGTTCAACGCATCCGGAAAGGAGAGCCCGGCGCCAGTGGCGATCGACTTCAGCTTGTCGCCGACGAGGCCATGGTCGTGCGCTTCGGTGTTGCCTTGGTCCTTGATGTCCTGACGCGCACCCTTGTCCTCGGCGAGCTTGCCTAACTCAACCTCGTACATCCCGCCCTGTGAGACCTTAGCGACGAAAGCCTTGTCCTCATCGGATACAGTCGCGGCTTGCGCTGCCACGAGTCCAGCCAACGACAGGGTCGCAGCGAGGAAAAGGCGAGTGGTCGGTCGGCTGTAGGGCATGGGATGAAACTCCTGTCGTTCGACACAAACTCGCCGGCCATCTGTATGATGCATCACGGTTTGCTGATGAGGCCGAAGCGCGGTGGCCTCGTGCTCCAGCGTCGCCCATTTCCAGGCATCGAGAGTGCCCGGCATGTACGCGGCGGTGCGAAGGCTCAGATCTTGGTCAGCCTCCTGGCTGAAATCCCGGGGTTCCCGCTCACCAAACCGCATCGGGTACATATTCAGCGATCCATGCTCTCTGATCCCGTCCGGCCAATGTTGAGGTCAGCCAACCGGATACGGCCCACAATCAAAGCCGCTGCTCTGGTCGCGTAGGGGTAGGCCACGTGTCGTCATGGTATGGCCGTCCGGCCGGTGCGTGCCGCAGCGTACCGTGAGGGCAAAGGGGCTTGCCACACCTGTGGCGGAACAGACACGGTTCCCTCAAACCAAAGGTTTCCAGGATGAAACCAGTTGGCTGAGCGTAGCCGTTCCAGCATGATCCTGCTCCAGCAAGCCTCCACGGTGTGAGAGGCTGCCGGAGCACGCCACTAAGACGCGGGCCCAAACAATAATGAGCGGTTTGACCTGAAAAATCAGGCAGCACCGTGGTTACGGGTCTCGAAGTATTGGGGTTGCTGATGAAGTTCCTGAAGAGTTCCCTCCTTGGATCCGCCGCCGCGTTCGCGGCAGTTGGCGCCGCGCACGCAGCCGATCTGCCGGTCAAGAAGGCCGTGCCGATCGAATACGTCCGCGTCTGTAGCGCTTACGGCGCCGGCTTCTTCTACATCCCCGGCACCGATACCTGCCTGCGCGTCTCGGGCCGCGCCCGGTTCGAGGGCGGATACCAGACCAGCTACACCCGCCAAGCGGGCGCCGCCGGTGACACGTCGGGCTACCAGGGCCGGATGCGCATCAACCTCGATGCCCGCACCCAGACCGCCTACGGCACCCTGCGTGCCTTCGTGCGCCTCGATGCCGGTGCCCGTACCGGTTACTCCGGCGTCGGCACCTCCGGCACCCAGCAGCGTATCGGCCAGGCCTATGCCGGCATCGGCACCGACAGCTTCGGCCGCGACCAGCAGTACATGAACGTCGACAAGGCGTTCATCCAGTTCGCGGGGCTCACCGCCGGTCGCGCCTCCTCGTTCTTCGACTTCTACGCCCACGACTTCGAGTTCGCCGGCGCGACCGCCGGTTCGGACGTGTTCTCGACCAACCTGCTGGCCTACACCGCCACGGTCGGCAACGGCCTGTCGGCGACGATCTCGATCGAAGACCCGGTCTTCCGCCGCACCCCGATCTTCTCGCCGACCAACATCTCCGCGACGGTCAACACCGGCGCCGTGTCGAACTTCGGCGTGACCAACCAGCCGACCCCGGTCTTCGTGGGCTACAACGCGGCCGGAGCCCCAACCCGCTACGGCAACATCGACAGCATCGAGCGTTCGCGCCTGCCCGACTTCGTCGGCGTCGTGCGCCTCGATCAGGCCTGGGGTTCGGCTCAGCTCTCGGCCGCCACCCACGAGCTGAACGTCGGCAACCTCTCCACCGCCGCCAGCACCGGCACCGGCACCATCGTCGCCCCGGCCCATACCAACAACGTCCAGGCCTGGGCCATTCAGGGCGGCCTGAAGATCAACGCGCCGTTCATCGCCCCGGGCGACGCCCTGTACCTGCAGGGTGCCTACGGCGAGGGCGCGCAGCTCTACACCGGCTACTCCTCGTACACCGGCTCGTACACCCAGAGCACCACGACCATCCAGGGTCAGAAGTTCGCTCAGTACTTCTCCGACGCGACCATCAACCCCTATACTGGCCAGCTACAGACTTCGACCAGCTTCACGGCGGTCGCCTCGTACCTGCACTACTGGACGCCGGAGTGGCGCTCGGCCTTCTTCGGCTCCTACGGCGAGCAGAGCTTCTCCAACAGCGCCCGCCTCGCCCAGGGCGCGGTCTACAGCCTCGTGAGCGGTCTGGCCGGCAGCAACCCGTTCGGTTCGAACGCGGTCGGTACGCCGGGCACCCGGTTCTACCAGCTGAGCCAGGCGCTGCGCGACACCTACCAGTTCGTGGCCGGTGCGAGCATCATCTGGTCGCCGGTCAAGGACCTCGACATCGGCGTGGAAGGCTTCTACACGCAGATCGGCCTGAAGAGCGGCCGGGCGATCGACCTCGACAAGAGCCCGACCGCCTATGCCAACATCGCCGGCATCAACAACGGCACCTTCGCGGTCCGTACCGCCACGCAGGACTCGGTCTCGCAGATCCGCTTCCGCGTCCAGCGCGACTTCTAGTTTCCCATCCTCAGATCGAGACTGGTTGTTCCCAAAGCTTCCCGGTCTTGATGTCCCCGTGCAAAGGGACCCAACTAGCCCGGCCGAAAGGCCGGGCTTTTTGTTGCGCAGTCACTCGAATTCATCGACCTACCCTCAGTCCCGCGCTCCTCTCCGCCATGGCCAAAGAGATCCCCAGCGTCGGCGACCTACGCCGCAAGTCCGAGGTGGCAGTGGGGTTCAACGAGTAGGGAGAATGACTACCGAGATCGCTGGAGAACCGTGTGGATGGGGCTCAAATCCTCTTGCCACTACGGCCGCTTGCACTGCTCAGGATGATCTGGGAGAGGCTGGCATGACCGAGGAGCAGATTGACGACCTGCAGGTGCTATCGGATCTACGCTCCTGGCATCGGATACAAATCGAGCAGGCATCCGGCAATATCCGCGTCGTGCAAGCACACGAGCAAGCCATACTTCGGCTCCACCAGCTAAGCGCTATTAAGAGGCAGCGGGCAGCCGAGAATGAGGTGGAACGTCAGCGCGACCTAGTCACGAACTCGCAGACCGGAATGCCCCAGACCTGACCTGGCTTGGTCCGGTAGCCTGAGCCCTGATCTAACACGACCCGAGTTGGCTCCACAGCCACGGCCTTGCTGCCAGAGATCATCAGCGCGCCACAGAACTCGACTCGCAACGTCCCGTGCTCCGGGTGGACAGCGCACGAGTTGTTCGCTGTCCACCCAAGCTGATGCGCTTCGGCGCCCAACCGGTCGCAGAAGTCGATAGCGGCCTCACGGATCGGTGCCCAGCGGGCCGGGGTCAGATACCGGCAGGGCGGGGCGTGCTCAGACAGGCGTTCGATCTGGTCGCGCCATGAGGCAACGGCAGGCGGGAGATCTGACATGCCGCGGCGGTACAGCCGAATGGTTGCTGAACCACAAACCACTCGCTCGGCCCCGCCCCGATCTGGTCACGGGGCGAGGGAGCGTCCGATCTCACCAGCGTGAGCCGATACGCAATGCGGCTCGGCTTGGGAGCAGGATGAAGTGGGGCGGTTACCGAGCTGTGCGCGGCCAGCCCCGCGTGCGTCCCGGACCGGGACTTTGGCACGAAAAATCCCGCGCCGGCGAACCGGGCGGGGTGAAGTTGGGTCATCGAACCCTGGGGGATCCAATCGGCGCTTCATATCTCAGCCGGGGCACGCATGGCGTCACGATGCCGAGATAGAAAAGCCCCGCGCGGCTGAGCCGTCGGGGCTGAAATGGGTCGTTCGGGGGAACGCTTTGTAGACCCGCGAGCAAGAAGGCGGTTCCGGGCCAGCTACGGCGGCCGCTGCCGGTCCGCGGCTCAGCCGCCGCTGACGAAGCCGCCTTGCCCGCCATCGTACCCTGATCGGTCCCGTTCGCCCCGGAAAAAGGGTCTTTTAGGGCCCGCGAAAATAGCGGCGCTACCCAGGGGGTGCCCCTATTTCCGAATAAAAAATGGGGTCGCTTTTTATGTGACGCCTCACGAGGGATCGGCACTCATGGTGCCCCCGCAGGCGGAAGCCGCTCAACTACCCTCACCGCACCCAGCTTGTAAGGATCCACCACCACCTCCCCCCGTCGTAGTAGCCTTTGTCCTCGCGCTTGAGGTGCACGGTAGCGGTGTCGCGAGCTGAGAACGCAAGAATTGCTTCGCGATCCTGAGGCGGGCTGCATCGAGCGGCGCACTGGCACGCGCGAAGCCCTCCAAGCTCGGACGTACACAAGCCGCGAACATATGAAGCGTCGCCTTGACGAGATGGGCGGCCTCCAGCGTCGTAATCGCGTGTCGGTTCGCCGCAAGGCTACGCATGTGATCGGCGAACAGGCGACCTGCACCGCCGTGCAGAACGAGCCCATGCAACGCGTCCTCGTCGGGCAGCAGGGCGGCGATGGATGGACGGGGAAGTGCGATGATCAGAGAGTTCGTCTCCGGCACCCGACTGCGTCGGTAGGGCTGCGACAAGTCGTTCAGGCTGATTGTGCCCGCTGGGACGTCCAGCATGCCGCGCTCGGTCTCGACGGTGTAGGCGTGCTGGCTGAGATGCAGGACGAAGCCGTCCATGCCGTCCCGCCTGATCTGTGGCTTCGACCGGCCGGGTCCCTGTGGCGCGGCGTTCATGATGCGCAGGGCCATCGCACCGATCGGCATGTTCTCAATGCTGCCTGAGAAGCCTCGTGGCTCGGCATTGAGGTCATGCGCGGAGAACAAGGTACGCCAAGCATCGAAGCGGTCGCGCTCGGGCAGGCTATCGGTCGTAAAGTGAGACCTGGGTACGAAGCTCACGGCGCTGGTTCGGCTGGTTTTGGATCTTGGGTGTCCCTAACCCGTATGATGGGTCCAGTCAGTTTCATCCGGGACACAGGCAACGATCACTTGTGGTGTCGCTACGCGGCCGTTTCGTGCTGGGATCCTGCTTTCGGCTGCTGCGCAAAATCGAAAGTTCGACCTTCGCCCCCGGGGTGATCAGCCGATGAGACCACGCCGCCTTCACATGGGGCAGGCGAAGGCTTGCCATTGCGTGTCTGTTAACCACCCCGCGCCACCATACCCTAAGCGATCGGCCTCGGCCGCGCGCCGGAAGAGCAGCACCGGGGTCAGGCTTGCGATGGGCCCCGGTGCGGCCTCGTCGGCGCAGTCGCAGTAGCCCCCGTTGCCTTCGAGCATAAGCGTCGCATGTACGCCCCCGTCGGCAGTGACGAGGACCGAGCGCAAAACTTCGCGTGACGAGGCAGGGGGAGTGCTACATCCCCGGCGGCAAAGGCCGCGGTAGGCCGGACTCAGTCAGACCAAGGAACAGGGCCAAGCGCGTAAGGTCGGTGAGCGCCAACGTGCAATCGCGGCCATTCTCGACGTCAGCGAAGGCTTCGGGCGTGAGATTAGCTAAGCGGGCCGCGTCCGGTAAATAAAAACCCAGCCGAGCCCGCGCTCGCGCGGCATGCGTCGCTAGGTTGTGAAGCACAACCTGCCGCTGTCCCCCGTCTTCGATCATGAGGGGCGTCTGCTCTCGTCTATGTCAGTAATCACATGATTGTTGCATCATTGCCTGCTGCTGCCAACAGGTGGAAATGCACTGGTATTGCTCAAGCGTTGATCCAGAATTGCTGCTCCCGACCACTCCGCAAGTTTTTTCCTTATTTATTCATGAGTTAGCAATGAGTCCGTGCTTCCCTGCTTCGGAGTTTGCCCCCGTAGGTCTGAGGTGGTGCACGCCGAGATCAGCCCACCAGGGCGCCTTGATCGCTCGTGGCTCGGGTCATCGCTGACCCGATGGCTGGCTGTTGCCAACCTCCTTACCGTCGCCGGGCTGATCGGTGTGGCTGCACTTCTGCTTTGGCAGATGCGGGCGGACGCAGAGCGTCGCAGCGAACTCACCACGAATAGCCTCGTTCAGGTGCTCGGGCGAGACATCGCTCGCAACGTCGAACTTTATGACCTGTCCTTGCAGTCGGTCGTCGACAGTTTTAGCCGGACCGACGTCGCACAGGCGTCGCCTGAGCTGCGCCAGCTGATCCTATTTGATCGCGCCGCTTCTGCCCCTGGCTTTGCCTTCCTGCTGCTCCTTGACGCGCGCGGTTTCGTCGTCTCCGGGTCAAACGCCTCCGCGCCGAAGGGGCTCGATCGATCCGATACCGAGTACTTCCGTCATTTCAGCACTCATCTGGACGACGATGGCCTGCACATAAGTCCGCCGGCGATTTCGCGGGTCAGTGGCCTAAGGATGATCATGCTCTCCCGCCGCCTCTCGAACCCCGACGGCTCGTTCGCCGGCGTCGTGGTTGGCGGCATCAAGATCGACTACCTGCGCAGCATGTTCGCTTCGGTCGATGCCGAACACGCCGGGACCGTGACGCTCTACGGACCAGGGGGCATCATCCTGATGCGCGAACCCTTTGATCAAAGTGTGATCGGTGCGAGCGTGGCTGATACCCCGAGCTACCGCCGAATGATCGCGATGCGCGAAGGTAGCTTCGACGGACCCGCAATGGTCGGGGAAGGCGAGCGCCGGCTCACCTTCGCACGGCTCGGCACGGAGCCTCTCACCCTCAGCATCGCCGTGGCACCGTCCACGATCTATGTCGACTGGCAGCGAACAGCGTTCAGCCTCGGCATGGTGCTGGTTAGTCTATGCAGCGTAACGGTCGGCCTCACTTGGTTATTGCGTCGCGAACTGGGTCGGCGTGAGAGGGCCGAAGCAGCACTGCTAGCCGCCAATCGCGGCTTGTCGGCCCAGGCAACCACCGATGCCCTGACCAGCCTCGGCAATCGAAGGCGCTTTGACGAGGCGTTAGCGCAGGAATGGGACCGGGCCGTGCGTGGCTGCCGGCCATTGTCGTTGATCCTGATCGATGCGGACTGGTTCAAAGGCTTCAACGATACCTATGGCCATCAGCGCGGCGACGAAGCCCTTCGGCTGATTGCCGGTTCGATCCGAGCAGCCGCCAACCGCGCGGGTGATATAGTCTGTCGCATCGGTGGCGAAGAGTTCGCGGTCGTCCTGCCGGAGATCGACTCGGCGAGCGCAAAGATCGTAGCCGAACGGATCCGAGCAGCGGTGATGGGCTGGGCTATTCCTCATGCGGCAGGGTCGCACATGGTGCTCACGATAAGTTGCGGCGTGGCTTGCCTTCCTGAAGTCCCAGCTCACAACGCGACGGAGCTCTTCGCGGAGGCCGACGCCGCCTTGTACGTGGCCAAGGGTGCAGGCCGGAACCAAGTTCGTATCGCTGAACCGGATACGAGAGCCCTGCGTCTCGTCGGCTGACGCCGGCAACATGCACGCCCTGGTCGAGGCCATGCGGACCGAATGCGATGCGTGGCGCGAGGAGGCCGAACGATTGGCGCTACCGGCCGGTGCCAACCACGACCGGAAGCCCGGCTGGGACGTGGTTGCACTTCCCGCAGTGGAAACGCTGTGCCACGAGCAGAACTTCTTCCGCCCCCTTGGCCTGAAGCTGATCCCAAGTCCGCCACGTCATAGTCCGGCATGACGTGCATTTCGGGATGCGAAGGCCACGGTATCCCTCATCCGTCCAGTCATTCACCGTCCGCATGCGGGCCGAGGCCACCATCGCAAATCATCTCGTGCAGGATTGAGCCTGGGAAGGCACGAGCGGTGATCTGCAAGAGGGGTGCCTGGCGCTTCGAAAGCTTCGGCTGTCCGCCACATGTCGTTTGAGAAAGGCCTCGCTGAGAACGGCAAGCATGACCATGCGGCCAGAAGCGGAATTGCCCGGCATGATGTGACCGGCTTGGCCCCGCCGCCCGATCTGATCACGGGCTGGCGGGGGAGGTCGTCGATCTCACCGGCGTTCAGGCACGATGCCAGGATCTGGTTAGCCGAAGCACCCCCTTGGGATCCGGCGCCGGTTACGGATCGGGATGGGTCCGGCAGATCGAAATGGTCTGGATGGTCGCCTCCGACCAAGGGGAGGAGGCTATGTGCTCCTACTGGGATTTAACCATCCCCCTTTAATGACCCTTGGATGCACCTTTGAAACCCCTTGGATCCTCCCTTGATGTGCCTTTGATGTTGCACGTTCTTGGCCAGGGTCAGATGTCGGCTGCGATCCGGTTGTAGTCGGCCACCTTCTGCGCCCAGTCCTCGGCGCCCTTCATCCACTTCGCTGTGGCGCTTGTGTGCGCTCGGTGCGTGAGCCGCAGCAGCCCGACCATCAGTGCGTTGTCGAGGTGCCGGGGCAGGGGGATGATCGGCGCATACCCCTTGCTGAGTGCCGTGCGCTCCTGCCCTTCCGTTAACAGCCGGAACGCCGCGTCCTGGGCCGCCGCCGTGATGGCGCGCTCTCCCGGGACCCCGTTCGAGACTGGGCACGGGTGGATCACCTCGCCCTCGGCGGTGTCGGCGTCGATCAGGTGCGGGACGAATTGGACCACGCCGAGCTGGAGCAGCTTGCGCAGTGATGCCCAGACCTTCGTGGAGCCGGTATCGCGCTCGGCGGTGGTGCCGTCTGCCTCCTTGATTGTCTCATGCTCGCCGGTCAGGTGGGGCCGCACGAACGGAGCCGTGTCCCACATCATGACGCCGGTCGAGCGGAAGCCGAAGACCTCGTAGATGCCCTGCTGGCCCACCGGGATCTTCTCGTACTCCTCTCGGATCATCAGCCAGTGCAGGCCGCCGTTCGAGGCCAAGCTCTGCGAGTGGTAGAGATCGACGAACAGCCGGAGGGCCAGCCTGTCCTGCGTCTGCCGGATCTGATCGACCGGCCCGGCGCGGCCCTCGACGCCGTCCACGATGTTGTTCGGCAGCCAGATCCAGTCCTCGGGCAGCGCCACGTCGAGGTCTGGGTGCAGGAAGTACCCGTACTCCTCCGACTTCATCAGCACTCGGCGACGGTCCAGTTCGTCGCCAACCTCCGCCTCGTCGTCGGCGAGCTGCAGCCCGTTCTTGGCCGCCTTCACCTTCTCGAATACCGACCGCTCGGCGTCGGACAGCGCGGCCCCGGGGGCGTACATCCGCTCGAACTCGTCCGCGATCGGCAAGTAGTACAGGGGGCGCGTGCCACCGCGCTTCCGGACGATCAAACCGGCTTCCATCAAGCCCGCAATCGCCTCCTTCACGCGACCGCGGCCGATAGCGGTGTACCGCTCAATGGCGTCGGCCGACCACGCGGAGGTTCGGGCGTGGAAGTTCGAGCCGCGGGCCAAGGTGAGGTAGGCGACCGCCTGGTTCATGGTCGCCCGGTGGCTGACGATCGCCCACATCTCCCGATGGACCGCGAAGAAGCCGCCATGCTCCGCCGTCCGGCCGTCCCCGTCCGCCTTGCGCGCCATCGTGCCCTGATCGGTACCGCTCGCCCCGGAAAAGGGGCCTTTTAGGGCTCGCGAAAATGGGGGCGCTACCCAGGGGGTGCCCCTATTTCCGAATAAAAAATGGGGTCGCTTTTTATGTGACGCCTCACGGCAAGTCGGCGGGCTCTGATCTGAACCCCCACCTCACTGCAGCGCCTACGCCTGACGCTCTCGAAGTCGCAGCCCGGCGCCCCCGCCGTTCTCGGGGATGAACTCCAAGCCGGCGCGCTCGAACGCCTCGACCAGCGCCTTGTTATTCATGGTCGCGACGCGGGCAGTCTCGTCCTTCGTCTCGAACGCGTCGATCGTCGACCCACGACGAGCGGGTGAGCATTGGGGCTGGCAGGCGCTGGCCGACGCTCCTCGGCGTGAGCCTCCGGCACGTCGCCCTCAATTGGGGTACCCCTAAGAGCCACATCGAGCAGGCCTGGACTGGCGAGGCCCTGCGCATCGCCATCGCCCGCGCCGTACCGATGCTCGGCCGCGGCGGCCTGACGCCGGGCCGGATCCGGCGATGGAAAGGCCTGCTGCCGATCGCCGATGCCTTCGACGCCCGGGTAGAAGCTGTCGAGGCCGCGACCGACTGCCGGCGCCTTGAACAGGCTCGCCGGGCTGCGGAGGACGAATTTCGGGACCTGAACCGCGAGGTTGGTCAACAAGTCGCCACCACGCCGGAAGGCCTCGCCGCCCTGGTCCGCGTGATCGGTCGCTACCCGTGGAAGGATACGGGCGGCGCGTGGCCGAACCTGCTGCTCAGTGCTGCCGCCATCGCCGGCATCGACCCCGCCAGCCTCGACCACGAGCACGACGCGATAAACAGGCCCCATGCCTGACGCCGCCACCGCGCGGCGCTCACCGCCGCGCCTCCCCTGATCCTGTGATCCCAGGAGGCCCCATGCCCTCTCTCAATCTGTCCAACCCGTTCCGCCGCGCCGATACAGCCCCGTCGCTGAAGCGTCGCGCGGCCGCCTTGAAATCCGACCTCCTCAACCTCACGGCTCAGCCGGCGATGCCGGACCCGCTGCCGGCGGCCGGCTCGCCTGAAGCCATCGAGGCATGGGGCAAAGCCCGCAGCGAGTTCGACCGCCTGACGAACCTATCCGAGGCCGAGTATGCCGCCCTGCGCATTGGCGACAGCCTGACTCTCTGGACGACGGAATGGGTCAAGGCGGCCCAGCGTGACGATTTCACCCGGTTCTCGGTCCGTGAGATCCCGGCCGCCCGCTCCAAATCCGCCGCCGAACTGGCGGACCTCCTCGTCATCACCACCCGTCGGGATTTGCAATTCGCCGAAGCGCAGCGGCGGACGGCCGTGGGCGAGCTGTACGCGCTGGCCTATCCTGAGGGCGAGGATCCCGCGCCCGAGCCGGACCCGATCCATGCCGCGATCGCGGAGAGCTATCGCGCGGAGGGCGAGATGAAAGCCTTCGGGCTGGACCCGGCCGCGACCTCACGCCCACAGTGGTTCCTGCGCGAGCGGGCGCTGACGGAGGCGCAGTCCGCGGCTCTGGAAGCGGTATGGCGCACCACGCCGACGACACGGGCCGGCCGACTCGCCCTCGTCGACTACGCCCGGTTTCAGACCGCGCTCTACGCCGGCACCGAGACCGACCCCGACTGCCCAAGCTACCTGTTTCGGGAAATCATGGGCGCCATTACCGCGGCGTTCGAGGCCGACTGCGCCCCACCGGACGACAGCGCCACGCACGACCTGTCCGCCTGCGACCTCGCACAACTCGCCCGCCTCTACGAGACCTGGGAGGGCGTGTTTCACCGCCGATCGGTACAGCGGGCACACACCGGCCGGCGAGGTGCTGGACCGCGAGTACGACCGGGCAGGGGCGCTTCTCGCCGATATCGCCGACGAGGTTCGAGGCCGTGTCCCCGCCACCGCCGACGAGCGCAACGAGCGCCTGGGCGTTCTCATCCGGCACGAGATGAACACGAACGGGCGACCGGTCGATGCCGCTCTACTCGCCGAGCTGAACGCCCAGCAGGGGCGCTGAGCCCACCCCCTCCGTAGCCGTGCGTACCGCCCCGGCCGGATCCCGCCGGGCCTTCCCATCATCGCGACCTGAGACCTGACCCAATGGGCGACGTGCTCACCTTCACCCTGCGTCCGAAGCCGACGGCTGCCGCCATCGTCGCGCCGCTCACCGGCCCGGCCCTACGCGCGAGCCTGGAGGAAGCGGCGCAAACCGCCCTCGACGCGGCTGACCGCATCATTGCCGTGCTCGACCGTATGGACGGCGACGCCGACCATGAGGAGGGCGGGGACGCAGAACCGTCCCTGGCCGCACCCGAGAACGTCACCGGCTCGCAGGTGGTCTACATGCGGGGCAGCGACCGCGATGGCGAGGTCGAGGCGCCCGAGACCGTGCTGCCGGTGGTGGCCGTCGTGCCGGCTGAACCGATGCTAGAGGCGATCGTCATACTCTGGCGTGGCCGCGGCAACGTCATCGCGGCGGCCGGGCTGATGCTCGTCGATATGGTGGTGAGACGCTGAGTTGTCAGCTACGGTGCAGCACCCATCAGGCAGCCTGCGCGATCCAGCCGAGTACCGTCACGAAGCGCTCGGCTTGAGCACGGGTCAGATTGGAAACGACGGCGGCACCGTTGCGGAAGACTGCAAAGGTGCCGTCTTCAGCAGCGCGGATCTTGATCGAAGCCATCAGGCCCGCCGGCTTTCGATCGCTTCGATCTGCTGCAGACCCGCGGGCGTGATCTGCCACGTGGAGAAGGTGCCACCGAGATGAGGGCCAGCCTGCTCGCCAAGCCACATGAGGTCGCCTCGGCTTTCGAGACCGCACAAGCGGCTGTGATCGCCTGGCCAAGCTCGGTCCAGCTGACGTTTCACCGAAACACACCCGTCAATCGACTGCGCAGCTTTGGTGAGTAGGCGGTGCTCGTGGTTGACCAGCATCGGTTCTCCTGGGTGGGGCGGCTCCATCACGCGGCACGTCCGAACACTGTGGCGCGTATGGCCAAGCTCGAGCAACAGTGCGGCAACAATGTGGGTTTCTGCGCGGGGTGTCCGCTCCCATAAGCGCTTGGCGCCGGATCGGAGACGATGGCGGCGACTTCGGCCTACCAGCTATCTGAAGTGGCTCATCGGAATAGCGGCAGTCCCGCGCCGATCATGGCGAGGCCGAGTGCGATGAGGCTACCGCCGGTGCTTTCCAGCAGCGTCTGCTGCGTAGGCCGCTTTGATGCAGCTCCCGCGAGTACAACGCCTGCAACGAGACAGCTCAAGCTCAAGATGGCCAATATCGGGTACCTCGACACCCACGGCAGACGTCCTTTAACAGGAGAGCATCCGAGCAGGCTGAACTGCTTATCGACGCGTAACTGAAACAGTGATCGTCCGGACGGCCCAGCCGGTACCGGGTGATCCGACGATGTAGAGGCATAACGAAGACAGAATGCGACCGATCATTTGCCGAGCCTTTCGCCCGCATGTGCGCTGGGCAGATCTCAACGCTACCGCATCCAAATGAAGGCGCCGCCTCAAGGAAGCGCAGCCATTGAGCGATTGGGTTGCAAGCTTGGAAACCTAAATGACGTTGGGCCGGCCGGCACGCTACTCCTCGACCTGCTGGAGCGCGCCTGATGCCAACGGCGCTCCCCTCCCGCCCGACGGCCGAGCGGCGTATGTCTTGGCCCGAGACCGTCCGCTTCCTGCTTCTGATAGCGCGGGTGCGCCTCCTAGACCTGCGGCTGCACGTCATCGTCTCGCTGGGCTACGGCTTCGGCGACGACCAGCTATTGCGCCTGATGCGGCGATGGCTGGCGCTGCACGAAGCGATCGGCGTCCTGTTGCCGGGCATGCCGGAGCCCGAGCACGTCAGGGAGGTGCGAGCGATCATTAGGTACGTCAGGTCAGTCTAGTCCAACGGACGATTGCACATACCGCACGCTGTGATTGCATTAATGTCAGTAGCCGTTATCGAAATGTCGCAGATAAAGCACATGCGGCGGGTAAACAGTAGACCGAGCCGTTATGTGAGTTATCAATTACTGCTCATATCCTCGACTCGTCGAACCTTCTGGCACTACACTGACGGCAGCCACTTGCCCGCGTGTGATCGCTGGCGACGGGTCCGTTGAAGGCGATCAGTGACGTTACGATGTCTGATGGATGGATGCGATGGCATCCGAGTGACTGGCTAGCGTAGGCCCGCGCGATGCACGCGGACCCGGCGGGCGTGTGGGTCGTCCTGCTCGCGGCATGAGGGGCCGATGACCCTACGCGGCAGCATCGATCACTTGAGCCACCGACGGATCTATGGCTGGGCATGGGACCCGGACATGCCTGACGTTTCTCTATGGGTGCTGATCGGCATCACGGGACGCATGCTGGGCCGCTGCCGAGCCATTCAGTTCCGTGAGGATCTGACGGTGGAGGGCATCGGAAACGGCTGGCACGGCTTCACGCTGGACCTTCCCGCGGGACTGCTATCACCACGCCAGGGCTACGAGATTAGCGTCCGCCGCGACGGCGACGGCGCGCATCTGCCCGGCTCGCCCTACGTGCTGGAGCCGGCAATCCGGGTCGTGCGGGAGCCCTAGATGATTGCGTTCCTGCGCCGCCTGCTGCGTCTCGCCTCCGTCCCAGATCCGACTTGGAGCGACGAGGCGATCGCCGCCTTCCTCACCACCCCGACCGCGCCCATGCAGGAGATCCGTCCGCCGCAGGCCTCGAACGATGATCCATTGAGCAGCCTCCGTCAGGGCTTGGAGCGTGAACTGCGGGTGGCGGGGTTGATCCGCTGAGCTGCTACGAGACGATCGCTGCCTTGCTGCAGGTTGAGGTGCTAGGGGCCGTCACCGAGTGCAGAAGGCCTACTCCCGAACGGGCTTCGGCTCTGGCTTGGCAGCCCGCATCAGGCTCTGGATCGAGCGTGGCGGCCGGCCAGCCTTCTGGGCGATCTCGGCCTCCTGCTGCTCAATGAGATCGCGGGCGGGCTGATCGCCGTCGAGACCGCCGAGGATCTCCATCGGCACGCGCCGGTTCGAGGCGCGGCTGGCATCCTCGAACACGACGTCGAACAAGATGAAACCCCGCTCCTGCGGGAACTGTCGTGCACGCTTGGACATGCTGGGCTGATAACCCAGGAGCCCCGGTCGCTCAAAGTTGACTCAACCCTGCCGCCCGGCCGGCCCCGCTACTGCTGCGCCCGCTGACGGAGATAGGCCTGGGGGTCGGCCTCCTCGCGCTCGCGGCTGGCGTTGTTGATCGGGTCGCTGGAGGGCGGGCGCGCCAGCTTCTTGGGCGATTGCCGGTATCCGGTGGGCGGATCGGTCAGCACGTCCCGGTTCGGCTCGACGTCCGAGGGCTCCGCGTTGGCGCTCTTGCCCTTGAGCAGGTCGAAGGGGCTGAGCAGGCTGTCGTCGCGATTGTTGTCGCCGGGCTTGCGCTCGGCCTCGGTGGTCAGGCTCGCGCCGGCCCGGCGGCCGTTGCGCATCTCGTCCACCGAGAGGGTGGCATTGTTGTCGTCGTAGCGGCCCTGGGCTTGGACGCCCTTGGGGTTGCGCCGCTCCACGGCGGCGCGCTCGCGCTCGACGATCTCGGGATCCTTCGGCCAAGCGGCGCTGGTGGAGCGGGCCCGGGGCTGGGGCAGGGCCTTGCCGTCGAGCTTGGGCGGCATCACCAGCGGCGGGCGCTCGTGGTAGTCGATCGGATCCTGGCGCTTCTCCAGGAGGCCAATGCCCGAGAGCGCATCGTGCATGAACTCGCCCTGCTGCTGCGCATATGCGCTGCCCGCGAGGAGCGGCATCAACGCTATCGTAGCGGGAAAGATGAGACGAAGCCTGGGGCGCCCGGTCATGCTGCCTCACGTGTGCCGACCGACGCTTCTGGCTCGGGGAACGGCCGCGGCACAGCCTAGTCCGGCATGTCCGAACTGAGATGGCTTTCCGGCGAACTTAAGGCGCCTGGACTTGCGTGAGCCTCATCACAGGAGGTCTCTCAACGTTGACTTCGCCATGCGCGCCGGCCGACATGGACCGTTCCGGCCGGACCCGCCCTGGCGAGTCGTGAGCCGGCATCAGGAGAGCAACCGCCGCGAGATAGACCCTGAAAAGCCAACAGCCCCTTCCCGGCAAGGAAGAGGCTGCTGAAAACCCAGAGGCCTTGTGGGGCCCGTATGACTACCCCCCACAAGCCATGACCTCCCTCGGGAGTCAAGACGGAACCTGTTTCCGTCAACGGGAAGGCTTTGCCTGGACCCTAGCCGCGGCCCGTGAGGGACCGGGATCGATGTTTGCTGACGAAATCCGCCGACAGGTGGAGGCGGCTCCGCTCGCCGCGCTGCCGGCTGTCACGGCTGCGCTGTGGCGTGCCTACGGGGAGGGGAAGGTCACAGAGGCCGAGGCCGAGGCGCTGTCCGTTCTCATCGAGGCGCGGAAAAGGTCTGGAGGCGGACACATCCCTCGACAGGGCGCGAACTCAACAGGAACTGTCGCACCCGGCGATACTCGACAGGATCGTGTGGCGAGCCTCAAGAGGGCCGTCGGCTCACGCCCGCGCACGGATGCCTCGATGGAGCGCCGCCGCCGCTGGGCCGCCTCTGGCCGCCTGCCGCCGGGTATTGCGGCTCGTTTCACGCTGGCCGAGCAGGCGGTGCTCAGCCTCGTGGCGGCCGAGACCGTGCGCCGGAAGGATTGCCGGCTGTCCGTGCCGAACCTCGCCGCCGTCACGGGCGTGGCCGAGACCACCGTGCGCAACGCCATCCGCGAGGCCCGGAAGCTCGGCCTGCTGACCGTCGAGGAGCGCCAGATCACAGGCTTTCGCAACGACACCAACATCGTCCGCATCGTCTCGCCTGAATGGACGGCCTGGCTGCGGCTGGCCCGGGTCCGAGACCCGCTATCCAAGCGTGGATCGTCCGCTTCCGCCGCTGCGGCTCAGGGGGGAGGGTGCAAATCCGCGAACCGCACGCCTACTGAAGTTCTCATCCTGTCAGAATCGGGGAAAACGGTGCCGAAGAAAGGCTGCCGAGAGGCAGCGGGCGACCTCGGTCGATCAGGCCAAGCGAGAATTCGCGCGGGTGGTGGCGCGGGCTGAGCTATGCGGTGACGGTCTGCGCCCGGCTGTTATGTCGAACGCATCCCTGCATCAGCATTCCAGAAACAGTCACTTGGAACCCTGGGCGCAGCGGACGCGGCGCGACAGGAGGAGGAGTTCCTGCGCATGTTCCGGGAGATCCGCGATCCAGGCTTCCGCAATTGGCTTCTTGGTTTCATGCGGGCAGCCGTGGATGGATCGAAGAGAGACGAGGACTAATCCTTAGCCGCCAAACAAGGCTCAGCAATCCAGCTTTCGAGGCATGACCTCCCTTATTTGCCTTCGATTTAAGCAATTAACCATTTCATAATATAGGTTAATATAATGTTGGCGTAAAACCTTAATTTGTGAGGAAATACGTAGGCGGGCTGGCGGCCTGCTACGTCCTCCGAGGTCATCATGGTTCGGGTTTCGGCACCCAGGCATCCTCTGCGCCTGGGTATGCGCACGCTTGCGAGCATCGTCGCGCCACTCATACTTCTCGTCACCGGGACAGGCTCAGCCAACGCCCACGTAAAGTGGTTCTGCGCCTACGACGTGGCCGGCCAACCGCGCGGCCTCGAACAGGTGTTGTGCCTGAATTTCGAATGGCTAACAGCGTTCGCCATCGTCTGCCTGATGCTGGGTTGCTTGGCTGAGGGTACACCGCTGGGCGCAGCCCTGATGAACGCCCTGGACCGCGTCACTTCCCGCATCCGAACCGATACCGAGCTGCTGGTTCGCTGCACGCTCGGCTTCTTCCTCGTCTCGCTGTACGACCTTGGCGGCATCATCCTGACGCCGGAGCTGAAGACCGACGTAGCCTGGATCCCGTGGCTGCAGCTCGCCATGGCGGCCTGTCTGATCTCACGCCGTACCATGCCGCTGACCGGCCTGGGCATCGTCTTCCTGTTCTCTTTCGCCACCGCACAGTACGGCCTGTTCCACCTCGCCGACTATCCGGTGTTCCTGGGCGTGGCGGTCTACCTGATCTGCCAGGGTCTTGGCCTGAAGCCGTTCGACATCCGCCCCCTCGACATCGTCCGCTGGACGGCCGCCATCACGCTGATGTGGGCGTCGGTCGAGAAGTGGGCCTACCCGCAGTGGACGGATCCGCTGCTCGCCGCCAAGCCGCAGATGACCATGGGCGCGACGCCTGAGCTATTCATGCAGGCTGCCGGTGTGATCGAGTTCACCCTGGCCTTCGCCCTGGTCTGGACGCCTCTGGTACGGCGTGTGGCGGCCCTGATCCTGACGGGGATCTTTGTCTCGGCGATCTTCGAGTTCGGTAAGGTGGACGCGATCGGGCACTCCGGCATCATCGTGGTGCTGCTCGGGATCGCGGCAGATGATGCCCGGGCGACGGTGCGGGTGCGCGATGCGGCTTGGGCGCCGGCCTACTACGGTGGCGCGCTCGCGACTTTCCTGGCGCTGTACTACGTCGGCCACGAGGCCCTGTATCAAGGCCTCGCCGGTCTGCCGTTGATCTGAGGTGGGCTGACAAAGTGCCCACTCTGCGGCGTAGAGCCGTCAAAACCACCGGACCCACCCAGTGCGGCTGCTTATTGGCAGCCGAAAGCAGGGTGCGACGTAGGGGGCTATGAAGTCCTGCTGCCACCCTTCAATATCGATGCGGCGGTGGCGGCGGTGGCCCATCGTCATCGTCGTCGAAATCATGTGGAGGGGGTCCCCGGTGATGTGGCGGAGGCGGCGGCCTGTCATCATCGAAGTCAGGCGGTGGCGGCCGGAAGCGATGTGGCGGTGGCGGCGGCCGATCGAAGTCCTCACCCGGTGGGGGCGGACGCCGATCGTCGTATGGTTGGGCGGTCGCCCCTACCGTCGATAAGACGAGCAAGGCCGCGCCCGACAGGAATGCACGCATAGGGCCTCCATAATTCGGTCACGCAAAAAGCTCGCGAGCACATGAACGGCTAGTGACGTGCTCGTTTACGCCCGAGATACACGGCTGCAGTCAGCCGTAGGGGCCGCCGAACAGGTTACCTAAGGCCTTCCGCCGGAACAGCGTGCGCCAGCGCCTTCGCTGATGCTCCGGCCGATCGTGGATCAGGTGACACCGCGGGCAGAACGCCGCGAGGTTGGCGTCGGTATTGTTCGAGGTGTCGTGGTCCCGATGGGCAGCCGCGAGGACGACCCGGGTCTGGCGAACCCGCCTGAGGGTGTCAGCCTCTACTGCGATCCGGATCCGGCGGCCCAATCCATCACGCCACCGGCCGGCGTCCGCGTCCCACCAGCGCCCATCGCCAGGTGGTAGACCATCCGCCTGTGCGGTCGCCCGCAGCCTTCGCAGCGGCCCCGCGCTCGGCCGAACCGGATCACAGCCGAGAGCTGTAGCCAGTCGATGGGGTAGAAGAAGCGGTGCTCGGGCCGGATCGGCATGGCGAAGGTAGGTACGGCGAAACCGATAATGAACACGCCCTGGGAGTGCATCCCAGGGCGTTCCTCGACCAAGCGGCCAGTCTGATCGGGCTGGGGATGCTTAGGTCAAACTGGGTTGCAGCGTGACTTAATACGAGCCGAACTTGTAGTTCAGGCCAGCGCGGACGACGGCGAACTCGTCGTCGCGGCGCCCGACGTTGCTGTAGGCCGCCGGGTAGTTCGTTGCGCTGTTGATCACGAACGCACCCTGATTGCGGGTGTTGCGGTCGAGGTTGACGTACAGGCCTTCGACCTTGAGCGTCACCGCCGAGGAGCGGAAGAAGTTCAGGAACGAGTCGGTGGGCAGCGCGTACTCGATGCCGCCGCCGACCGCGTAGCCAGTGCGGAAGCTGTCGTTGGTCGCATAACCACCGAAGCTGCGATCCGAGCTGCCCGAGCCGTAGGCGAAGCCGCCGGTGCCGTACACGAGGGTGCGGTCGAAGGCGTAGCCAAGGCGGCCGCGCACGGTGCCGAAGTAGTCGAGGCTCGACAGGCCGCGCGGGTCGGTGACGTAGTAGCCCGGGGCGACGGCAGCGCTGGTGATGGCGCTGTTCCGGCTACGGCCGAAGTCGAGGTACTGGGCGTCGGCCTCGATGCCGATGACCACGCCTGAGCCCGGGGTGAACTGGTAGTTGTAGCCGACCTGGCCACCGCCGGAGAAGCCGTCCTGGCTGCGGTTACCGAAGGTCGCCGTAGCCGGAACGCCGCTGGCGGTGAAAGCACCGGGCACGGTGAAGGTAGAGTTGTTCGAGCGGCTGGAGGCGTCGAAGGCGTAGCCGGCGTTGATACCGAAGTAGGCGCCGGTCCAGGTGAACACCGGCACGGGGGTGAACACGGGCGGCGGAGCGGCGCGGCGCGGCAGGTCGGCGGCCGAGGCGGCGCCGGTCAGGAGAGCCGTAGCGGCGCTCGCGAGAAGAAGCTTCTTGATCATCTGGTCCTCTGTTTCCCGTTGGACGGGATGTGCACGGGTGGCAGAATGCAAAATGAAACTTAACGATAGTGTAAATTCGCAACAGCTCGGTGTGTGGCTGTCCGTTTGATGATCAACCATGTGCGATCCAGCACATTGCCCTCAGGGCGGGCCCTACTTGAGTCCAGAAATATGTATCTAAATATTTCTAGTCACAAAAAAGCCTCGCAGCGCGGAGGCTGACGAGGCTATAGTCGTTCGTAAACATTCCCAGGACCAGCCAGGAAAGCTTCGACGCCGATTAAACCTATCCTCGGCCGATCCGCAAGCTCGTATGCTATGCACCTGCAACGGCTATCAGGATTGCGGTAAACGATCTTGGCGGTGCTGACCTACCTACCGCAGAGCCCTCGCCTCACCTCGCCTTGTCGCTGCGTCCTGAACCGGCCTTTAGAGACCGACGACATCCTCGACTTTTTCGGCGAATGCCGGATCGTGGGAGCGCTTGAAGGTCCGCACCCGATGCGGTTGCAGGCGGTGCTCCTGCCAGATCCGCTGCACGGAGCGGAGCGAGATGCCGGTTCGCGCAGCGACGGCGCGGCCGGTCCAGTGCGTGACCTCGTCCGGCGGTTCCGAACACGTCAGCGCCAGCACCTTCGCCACTGTGCGGGTGGAATGCGGCGGGGTGCCGGGTGGGCGGGTCTTGTCGCGCAGTAGGCTCGAGCGGCCGGACCAGCGAGACGGTCGAAGCGATCGTCGCTGAAACCGACGCGCCCGACCGCTCCAGCCGGTTCTTCGACGCGATCAAAGCCGCGCACGCCGAAGGGCTGACCCCTGGCGACGTCGAGGCGCTGATGATCCGGCACCCGGGCGGGTGCGCCGGCAAGTACCTCGAACCCTACGACCGCCTGCGCCGTGAGATCGATCGCGCCTGGGAGAAGGTCGACGAGAAGGCCGAGGAGCTTCGGCAGGCCGCCGAGAGTCCGGCCTATGAGGACCTGTCGGGGTCGGTGCTGGAGGCGCGGTCTCAAGTCGAGGCGGCCGTGGTGCGCTTCCTGGAGGCGGCCGATGCCTACCGTCTGTCCGAGGAGGAAGACGCCGAGCCGCCGGTGCACGCCCTCGCGGTCACGACCGGCGTGGGCAAGACCTGGGCGACCGCCAAGGCCATCGCGCAGTACGTGCTTGGCCGTCGTGGGACGGTCCGGACCCCGAAAACGATCCTGTACGCGGTTCCGACCCACAGGCTCGGCGTCGAGATCGAGAGCCTGTTCGCCGTGCACGGCCTGGAGGCCCGGGTGTTCCGCGGCCGCCAGGCTCCCGACCCGTCCCGTCCCGGGCAGACGATGTGCGACGACATCGAGGCCATTGAGATCGCCAGCAACCTCGGCGAGCCCATCGAGAGCAGTTGCTGCAAGCTCAAAGAGGGCGTGGCCGTTCTCCACCAGTGTCAGTTCTATGGCTCCTGCTCGTACCAGGCCCAGAAGGAGGGCCGGCCGGACGTCTGGATCGTGGCCCATCAGATGCTCTACCGGGCGCAGTCTGCGTTCGGCGACATCGAGCTTGTCGTGATCGACGAGGGGTTCTGGCAGTCCGGCCTACGCATCCCGAAGCGCGGCCTGACCCTCAACGAGATCGAGGCACCCTTGCCCCTGGGCAAGGCTCGCGACGACTTCCTGCAGAACGACATCGAAGCCAACCGATCCATGCTGGCGAAGGGCCTGCGCCGGCAGGACGAGCGCGGCGACGTCGGCGGTGTGCGCCGGGAGAACCTGATCGCGGCCGGGCTGAACGGAGAGATCTGTACCGCCGCCATCGCCGCGGAATGGCGGCTGAAGGAGAAGACCGCGATCTTCCCCGGCATGCCCCGTGCGGATCCGCGAGTACGAGAAGCCCCACCCCGATCCTGATGTGATGTGCTTCGGCGTGTTCTTGGAGCCCTCCACCGCTTTCCTCGCCGAGATCGGCGCTCCCACTTGGCAGCCGTAGGAGGCCACGATGCGCCACATGGGCGGATGCACCGAATGCTTCACGTTCTGGTGGGGCTGCCGCTGTCCTCTCCGGTGCGAGGAATGCGGCGCTGGCTACCGGGATGACGGCAACAGCAACTGCGGCACGCCTGGGTGCAAAGCCGGGCAGCGACGCCATTGGGCCATGCTCGACCGATGGGAAGCGAGCCGCGAGGAGAGCGCGGCCGAGATCGAGTGCGAGGCGGCAGAACCTGCCTCAGCCGTGTCTGAGCCTGAAAGGGGGCCGCCTTCTGCTACCCCTCTGCCCCCTGCCGAAGGCGAGGCCGTGACGACCCCTCCTCCGTCCCGGCCGACCGCACGCCGCCAGGCCGCGACGAAGGCCCATGCCGAGCGGCGTACTCCTCAGGCGAGTAAGCCCGCCCATCGCCCCGTGGCCGAGCGCCGTGCTGCCGTTGAGGCTCTGCTGGCCGAAGGTCTTTCGGATCGGGAGATCTCCCGGCAGGCTAAGGTCTCGCCCTCGACGGTCTCGGCCGTAAGGAAGGCGCAGGTTGAGGCCTCACGCCCGTAGGACTGCCTCCGAAAACTCAACGCACCGGCTCAGCCGGCACTCTCGCGTACCGGCTTCCGAAAAATCCCCCTCGCGCGGACCGCCTCCAGAAACTCCGGAAATTCCTTGCGTAGACTGCCTGACAAAACTCGAAAATGGCCAGCCGCATCTCTCGCGTAGCGGCTTCCAAAAACTCCCCGGATCGGGGCTGCCGCTCTCTAAATCGCTCTACTTTAGAAGGTCGGCGCGCCTTTTTAGGTGTCCGGGTTGTCCGGTATGACGGCCTTAGGCGTGCTCTGCTACCAGCTCGTATGTCGCCGTCAGCGCAGCGATCGGAAGCCGCCAAGCTTCGCTGATGGCTCTGATCTGAGGCAGCGTCAGAGAACGCTTCCGGCTCAGGATCTCAGAGGCGCGAGAGCGCGAGCCGAGGATGTCCGCGAGCTCGTTCTGCGAATGCCCCATGTCCTGGATCGCGAACTGAAGAACCGTCACGGGATCCGCCTGCGGGATCGGGTAGCGCTGGTCTTCGTAGTTCGAGATGAGCAGCAGGAGGATTTCCAGGCGGTCCCCGCTGGGGCTGCCGGGATGCGGCTCAAGGTCCATTAGACGCTCAACCTCAGCCAAGGCCCAATCGTAATCCGCTTCGGTTCTGATCGGGTGGAGGTCGGACATGGCTGCACCTCTGCTAACTAGTACACTGACGCACTCGAATGGTGCATAGCGCACGATAAATTTCCTCGAAGAAACAACTGTTTAGGCAGCTGCTAGTGTGCGGCTCGTCTGCGTCAGTGCACTAGGAATGCGGTACTCAGCGTTTTCTTTCTTGCTTCTCATTCGGGTTCCCGACCTTGTCGGCGTGGACCCTGTCATACTCAGCGTGCGTTCCGACGAACTTGATGAACACGATCTTGTACGTGTAGTCCAAGCGGCAGATCACACGGTAGTTGTTGCCTCCAACGTTAAAAACGACCCGGTTGTCCGGGACAAAATCGGCGCTCCCGAACGTCTGTCTCACATCTGCGGTGTTCGACCATTCTGCAGCCGCCGTAAGGGCATACCAAGCCGTCAACGGTCCCTCTGACGTGGGATGGAGGGTCCAGAAGTCGACAAGGGTCTTGCGGCTGATGACGCGCATGTCCTGATATAGACTGTTCCCGCTCTGGGAACAAGCGCCCCCGCCTTTCCACGCGTGGCATGCGTGCCGAGTTCCGGCCCGGTGCCCCACTCGACGATGTGCCTCGCGCGCCTGCGCGTACTGTGCGCTAAACCCCCATTCCGATGGCTCAGGGACCGTCCCACCGCTGAATATCCGCTGTTTTTTTATTCGGCCTTGGCCCGCGTGCCCCAGCTGATTTCCGTTGATTGTTTTTCAGATCGGGCCTGATCCCCAGCCTCCCCTTTTAGGGTGCGCGGGTTGTGTGGCTTGCCCATTTTGGACACCGGCATGCTATCGGATTGAATGAACTAAACCTTTGCCACGAATTGGTTTTTTCGGACTCTACTATTGACCGCCACTCTCGCGCGCACGCGCGTACTGGTTGCGAAACCCCCACCGACGTCAACAAATGTCAACGGGTAGGCGGCTGAACCCAATTTTAGTTTGGGCCTTCAGGAGGCCTTCGACCCCATGGCAACAGGCGGTCTAAGCCCGGACGTTGTGACCCCCGAGCGGCCTCGCGTGCGCGTACTGGTCTCGAAATCCAACCTCGAACCTTAACAAACCATAACAGGTCAGCGCTCAAGCGTCTGCGGTAGAGAGATGGGGTGGCAATTCCGCGTCTCGCTTCTCAGCCTCGCGGGTCTCCTCCTCGCTCAGGCGACGGCGGTAGTTCAGGTCGCTGCCGCCCTGGAGGTAGAACCGGTGGCTGAACGCGTTGTAGGCGAAGCAGAAGCCGGTCAGGTACTGGACGCCGAACGGGTCGGTGTAGCGGACCTGTCCCACGATCCAGTGCACGCCCTCGTTGTCGGTCTTGGCATCCGCATCTCGGGTGAAAGCCGCATCCGTAAACCTATGGGGCTCATTCGAGCTGCCGGGCGGGATGATCTGCACCTTGTGTAGCGCTGACTGCATCGGCGGGAACGGGATACCCTGCGGCAGGTATCGGCTTCGCAGAGGGCTGGCGTAGACCTCCCGAACGATCGCGGGGGACCGGCCGTGGTTGTGCAGGGTGAACGCCCCGAAGCCGGGGCGATTGCCGGGCGCCAACGGATCGCCCTTCCGCCAGCCCTCTGCGGTCGCGTAGATGAAGGGTGCTTCGGCGCCGAGTAGGGCGGCCTCAGCGAGCGCAGCAGATCGTTCAGCGGCGCTGGCCGCCTTCATGGCCACGCCAATCTGCCGCTCGCCCGCCTTCCAGAGCTTGTCCGTCGAGATCCAGAGCAGGAGCGTGAAAACCGCCAGCAGGCCGTTGAAGCCGATCAGGACCCAGTCCGTCAGCTTGCCGTAGTCGTGCTCCTGGCCTGGGCCAACCTGCCCTGAGCCTCGCCAGACCGCGAAGCTGGCCAGACTGAAGACGACAGCCACGAGCGCGATCAGCCGTCTATCCATGCCCAGCGCTTCCTTTTTCAGGTGTTCGGATTGTTCGGATTGCTCCCATAAATCGGCAGGATCTTCGACACCTCACGCCACTCGGCGACGACCTCCCGGACCCGGCGTATCTCGGCCTGAGCCTCCTGCGTCCGCATCCCATGGCGGTACCGGCCGTTGCGGCTACCCTTGGGCGCGCCGCTTCCCTTGGCGCCGCCGTGCTTGTGGCATCGCATCTTTCCCCGCACCGCTGGCGACAGGCACGACGTCCCGGCCCGCGTCCGGGCGCAGCATCGTGGGGTCAGCCTGAAGGGCGAGGGCTGCCGGTCCAGTGAGTTCATGGGCTTGATGTCCATTTTCGAGGCGACCCCCTCCCCCCTGGGTGACGTTCCCGACGATCGCCTGACCGCCTTCGTAGACGTGGACGTGCTCGACCGTGACCTTCTGCGCGCCGCCGCGGCGTAGCTTCGATAGGGCTTCCAACTGTGCCGTGTAGGTCCGCAGCAGCTTGGTCGCGAGGGCGCCGTACCGCTCCAGATGATCGGTCGTCTCCGCGCGCTTGGCCTTGGTCAACATCTCCATCGCCACCTCGTGGGTGCCGACCATCTGGACCGCGAGCATCGCTTCAGCCTCGTTCTCCGGAGCGATCCCGCTGACGGCGGCCAAGCCCGCATTCAGTTCTATATCATCGGGGATGGCTTTCCCGCGCTGCCGCATGATGGCCGCCACCCGCCCGGAGTTGTGTTGCGCGAACTCGGGTGAGGCGGTGCCGAAGGCGTCCACGACCTGGAGGACGTGCCCAGCGTCGTCGCTGTGCTTGCCCTTGCCGTTCATCGTGTTCGTCATTCCGGCCTGGCTGCCGTAGGCCAGCGGCTCGGGCCGCGCCTGGTAGCGCTCCGCGGCCCTCTGCATAGCGAGCTTCTGGCGGTGGTCAGGCTCGGGAAGCCGCGGCTGATCTTGCTCGTCGCTCATAGCTGGCTGCCCCTCATGCCGATGTCATCGTGACCGAACCATCGTCGGGATCGACCGCCTCGACGCGTGAGCCACCGAGACCAATTGACCCCACAACGTCATCCAAGGCGCGATTGCAGGCTGCTGCGAGCGCATCGCTGGACGTGGTCGGCATGACGAGCAGAAGGCTGCGTGCCAAGACAGACACTACGGTGACGCGCATGGTTGGGTGGAAGGGCGCTCCATCCCGATCGCGTTCGAATTTCGAGACGACGTTATCGGCGATCAGAGTGGCAGACCGCTCAAAGTCAGGGCTCGGCATCATGTCGAAGCTGCCTACACAAAAATGTTTCTCTTAAGATAGCGTATTGCTTTTCGTTACGCGACAGCGGATTGTGCTGTCTTTCTAGAAACTAGGTGCATCGTGGACGAAAATTCAGAGATCAACGGGACTCAGTCCGTCAATTTTATCGAGCTGACGGCTGACATCGTCTCGGCCTACGTGTCGAAAAATTCGGTCCGTCCTAGCGACATGCCAGAGCTGCTTGCCAGCGTGCACGCTGCGCTGGCCGGACTCAGCCAGGGTAGCTCCCCCGAAGCCCCGACGGTCGGCAAGCCCACGCCTGCGCAGATCCGGAAATCGATCACCCCCGATGCTCTCATCAGCTTCGTCGACGGCAAGTCGTACAAGACGCTAAAGCGACACCTGACCGGCAACGGTATGACGATCGAGCAGTACCGCGAGCGGTTCGGCCTGCCGCGGGACTACCCCTCAACGGCTGCCAGCTACTCGGACAGGCGATCGGCTTTGGCCAAGAGCCTTGGTCTCGGCCAGCAGCGCAAGAAGGCGGCTGCGAAGTCCGTTGAGCCCGCGGAGACGGTCTCCGAGAAGTCGAAGCGAGCTGGTAGGCCGCGGAAGGCCAAGGCAACCGCTGAGGCTTGATGTCAAACAGGGATCTGCCGTTCCCTCCGGCGATCCCCATATCTCAATCTATCGCGGCGGTTGAGCCCTGCACGGCTCCCGTTTGCGAGCGCGCTGGCCGCCGTGTTCCCCCATTCACGCGTGGCCGGCGCGCGTCACAGCAAGGGTCAGGCGTCGCACTTCACAACGAGGAAAGGGAATTTAGCTTCAAGCTCAGCGTCGAAGATGCCCCAGATGTAAGCCTTGCCCTGGCTCACATCGATCACAGCGAGCCGATCCTTCTCGCTATTCATGCCGCAGTTCTCAATGAGCCTTTTCGCGAAATCCGGCGCACCCTCGGGCGTTTGTAGGAAAAACACCGACCCGTTGGAGCTGATCTGCCCGGGCCTTCTGCCCATTTCAATTTCTTTTACGATTATGCTCAGTCTGGACTTATGAGCTTTGATATCGGATCGATTTAGTTCGACGTGAACAATCAGAACTGACATGATACAAATTTGTGGCTTCTAGCTGATATAGTTGACTAGGGACAATTTAGAAAGAGAAGCCGTGATTTGATAACTCGCCTGAAGGCGGTTTTGAAGATCGAGGAGCTTGGTGGCGACTTCCTCTGTCGGTGCCTGCTCAATGCCGTCTAGAGTGTTCTGGAGCGTGTTCTGGGTCGCGGTGTTCGTAGTGGCTGCGTCCGACAAGCGGGACGACGCAAGGCTGAGTTCCGTCACCGTATCCTGCACGCTCGGGCTCGTATCAGCGGACGACAGGAGGGTTTGCGCACGGCTGCTAACGGCATTGTAGATCGCACTCGCATTCGCGTCCGATGAACTCGGCATGCCGAGCGCGACGGTAGCAAGGCCCGCGAGCACGTTGGCGATTGAAGACTCGTTTGCCCGCACGCCCATCTGGACGGTGCTTGTCGCGCTAACCTGCACGGACTGGGTGCTACGCGGATCAGTATTCCCATCCTCGCCCTGATACCAAATTACCGTGTCGGTTGCCTTGCCTGGCGTGTAGCTCGGTTCACCGTTCGCATCAGTGGTGACGCGCAGGGGAGCCGTCCCGGCTGCGACGGTGGCACTGGAGGCAGAGAAGAAGTTTGTCGCAGCGCGAGCTGTAGCACTGGCAGTCAGTGTACTGCCCGCCGACGCCTTGAGGGCATTGTTGAGCGTGGCTGACAGGTTCGTTGCGGTGGCGCTGGCACTGCTGCCGATGGCGAAGCTCGTGGTCGAGGTGGCATCTACGGTCGCCGCGGCCGTGAGTGTGAGTGTCGTCGACGTGCCGTCGGGGAGGTTCAAGGTGAACGTCACGTTGTCGCCGACAGTGGGCTGTGTAGCGACGTTGATTGTGAAGGAGGCGGGCTTGCCTGACCCAGCCGCTGCGTAGGTCGCCGTGAGCCCAGATCCTGTCGTAGTCGGTGCGCCGGCGAGGGCAAAACCGAACGAAGGTGTTGCCCGAGCGCTCGCATCCTCAGTGACGCCGACCTGGGTCGCGCTCAGCATCGTTCCGCTGGGTGTGGTCCCGCCAGGCGATGTTTGGGTCAGACGGCCATTGCCGGCTGTTCCAAGATCGGCGTCGACCTGCTCCGACACCAAGGTCTTCAGACCCGCGAGTGCATTGCCCGAGCTGTCGGTCGTCCCGTTTAAGATAGTGTCTGCGTCGAGGACTGGTTGTGTCGAAGTATCACTGCCACCAAATAGGTAACTGCCGCCAGCCGACTGATTGAGAGCGTCAAGCGCCGACTCAAGATTGTTCTGCGCAAGCGATTTGCTCGCGGTTGTATCTAGTGTTGTGCTTTGTAAGCCGTTTTCCAGACCAGTTTTAGTGCTGGTGCCGAGGGTTGCGACCTGGGTCAGGCTGGTAACTGCGAGATTGGTCCGGGTCTGGGCGGCGGTGATGCCAGCGGCGTAGCCGGTGAGCGCACTCAAGCTGGCCTGTGCCGAGAGTGCTGTCGAGCGCCCGGTGCCGAGCCCCCCATAAGTTTGCGCA
>NZ_JALNUL010000037.1:0-42339 GCF_026540775.1 Methylobacterium sp. GC_Met_3 | reverse complement strand
TTCGTCCATCCTCCAGGCTCAAAAGCCATACCAAAGGGCGGACCACTTCAATGGGGGCTGACCAATTGGCGCTGACTTCGCCTTTGGCAAAAAGCTCATTCAGGTATTTTGTTCTACGGTGATTTTCACGGAGGTCTTCCTTGATGCGTCGAAGCTCGGCTTCTTCTATTTGGTTCATAGACTATCCTCAAGTAAAAGCCATGAGTTAATATCATGAAGCCAGATTTATAGATCCTTTATCTCAATGCTATACTACTTCTTGGCCGATCGCATACAAATTGAAATTGTATCGACGACAACAAATGTGCGTCGCTATAATCACACTGGAATTGACAGATTGTCCAGCTTTATGAGCGGGTTGTAAGAGATGGCCCAATGAGGCCAAAGCTGCCCTCAGAGCAGACTATCCAAGGCCCAACGTCATCTATGCGGCCAAGCCTGAGTCCGTGACGGTGCATGGGCGGCCTTGGTTGGATCGGACCTATGCAACGCCGATTATCCGTCACTGCAGGAAAAGCGTGCCCGTCCGACGCCATTTTTCCAGAGGCTGGCGTAACTGGGGTCCGCTTCGGCCATCAATCGGACCGCTGTAATATCCGGCTTCCCGCAGCTTACTCTGGAGGTTGCGGATGGTATCGGGAGACCATTTTCCGGGGCGTTGGACCATCTGTGTCATCACCGCGCCAGTATCGGCGGCGGCGCCGCGCAGAAGCATCTCAGATGCCGTGGCCGGGTTCTTGGCGACCTTCCGGCCCTCGTCGAGCAGGATCGCGGCCGCCAGGAAACCCCGGGGATCACCGAGTTCGGTAGCACGCACGAAGTATTTCAGCGCCGAGCCGCTCTCCGCGACGCCACGATCGGCGAGGACACCGAGATTGTAGGTGGCGATCGCGGATCCGTCCGCCGAGGCGCGCTGCAGCAATGCGACCGCACGGGCCGGATCGCGCGAAATCCCGGTGCCCTCCATTAACGCGACCGCGAGGTTGATGGCGCCATCCGGGCTACCGCGCTCGGCGGCTCGCGCATAGAGATCGTAGGCCGCCTTCGGATCGCGCGGCAGGCCGTCGCCGGTCTCAAGGATGAGGCCGAGGCTCACCATGGCACGCAGGTCACCCTGCGTAGCGGCGGTGCGATACAGCGCGATCGCGGCGCTCCGCTGCTTGGTCGCGGCGAGCGCGCGGGCAAGGAGCGCCGTGAAGTGAGGCATCTCTGGATGCGCTTCATGCGCCGCCTGACACGCAGCTATCGCCGTCTCGCCGTTCTGGGCCAAATCGGACATCGGCACGCCGGGCGTGTCGGCGGTCGCGTCGCGGGGGTGCGTCGCGCTGCGGTCGCAGACGACCTCCGGCCTGAGATCCGTATCCTCCGCGCTCGGGAGCGTCTGGAGCAGTTCGCGGGCGGCGACGGCGTGGCGGCCGTCAGGTCGACGATCAACGTAGAACTCGACGAGCGCCCGGATCCGCGAGCGCTGGGCCAAGTCCCACAGGCGATCGTCGGAGATGCTGGCGATATCCGACGTGCTGCGCGGGGCGCTGATGGCTTCGGGTTCCAGGGAGGCGACCTTGATGATCTGCTGGGCTTCGCCGACGTGCGCTCCCTCCGGATAGCGGGTGAGATAAACGCGCAGAAGGCTCGAGTCGCGGCTCGCGGCCGCGAGTTGCCAGAGTTGCGTCTCGGGCGAGGCCTGCGCCGGCTGCCCGGGCGCGAAATAGAACTGCGTCGTCAGCGACGAGTTCTCCCAGGGGACCTGAAATCCGCCGGTCGCCGCGATGACGTCCTTCCGGACCTCAATCATCATCGTGTTGACGTCCTGCCCCCGCATCGACAGGTGGCTGAGGAAAGCCTTCGCGAAGGGGCTGTTGCGACCACCGCCATCGAAGGCCGTGTTGTCGGGCTGCGTCGCGTAGGCGAACAGGAAACCAGCCGCACTGCCGAGGCGCGCGAGCCCGTTCTGCGCGGTCTCCGGTCCCCCGGCCTCGCCGGAGCGGCCCCGCAACGGGTTGTCGCGGCAAGCATCCAGGAAGATCAGACGGTTGGATTTTCTATTCTCCAGACCCTTCGTCACGTCCTGCAGATCGATAGTCTGGCTTCGCACGTCCGACGCCTTCGTGATGACGGCGTCGACGGGGACGAGATAGTTCCTCTGATCGACCTGAAAGCCATGGCCGGCGTAATAGAAGATTGCCGCATCGGCGTCCGCGGCTTCGGCCTGAAAGCTCTGAAATAACTCCAGCATCTCATCGCGCTTGAGATTCTGGCCTGTGGTGACCTTAAAGCCGAGTTGTTTTAGCGCAGTCGCGACATCGGTTGCGTCGTTCGACGGGTTCTTCAGAGGCTTGAACGTCGCGTAGGCGGCGTTGCCTATCACGAGCGCCACGCGCTTGTCGGCCGCAGTCGCCCCTTGAGCCCCGCCAAGGGTCAGCGCCCCGAACAGGGCGATGGCGCTGACCGTTCGATGGAGACCGGGATACCCCCCGGTGCGATCAGAGCCCGACCGCCCGCGAGAGACGATTGTCGGCCGTTTCAAGGGCAGTATAGATCGCATTGCCTTGTCTGACCTGGATGCGCGCCACGTCCGAATCGTCCGCCCGGACGAGCGAGATAGCCTTCCTCACGGCCACCAAGGCCACACGCACCGCCGCTCGGGCCTCACCCACCGTCCGGGCCGCCCTGACCTGACTCGCTGCTTGGCGGATCACCGCCGGCAAGCCGCGGAAGGCGGGAGGCAGTTGCTGGACCTGAAGCTCCAGCTCGTCGGCGAAGGCATCGAGGGCGTTGCCGAAGCAGTTCGTGGCACCCGGTAATCCACCGCCACCTGTAGTATTGCAGCCTCCGAACCGCGATTCAAGAACTCTTGACGCCGAGACGACCGAGGTGAGCGTACTCAGGGCTGCGGCACGTGTCGCGCCGTTTCCGCCCGACGCTGCCGGCGCCGCCCCCACTGGCTTCGACGAGCTCCCACCCGCGAGATCGATAGAATCCTTGGGCGCAGTCGTCGGCGTGGTGGAACTTGATACGATCGTGGTGATGTTCGGCGTGACGCTCGCGCTGTTGAGATTGTTCGCCTGGGCGGCGCTGTTCGTAGTGGACGTGGTGCGCGGCACGCCGCGCAGCGTTGGGTATACCCCTGTGCTGGGGGGATTGAAGACGGTCTGGAAATCGTAGCCCTGACGCGTAGCGAGCGGTACGAAGGTCGTTGCGTTCTGGAAGTCCGCTGTTGTGAGGTCGGTTGTGCCGGTGAGGCTGGCTGTGTTGCCCGCTGCCGCCGTCTGGCCTGTTGAAGTTCGGTCGTAGAACGAAGCCTGTGTCGTGCCTGTATTGTAACCAAGCAAGCCGCCCGTGAAGATGAAGGTACCGCTTCCGCTTGCTACCCGTCCTGTCGCGTATGTTTGATTGAGGGTGCTCTCATTGTATCCAATTAATCCACCCGAATAGCTGTTGCTGGAAGGACCCGCGCCGCCGCGTACTGCCCCCGTCGCATAAGACTGATCAATCCTAGAGCCCGGGCCACTGTAGCCGATAAGGCCACCCGTGAAGCTACCGCTCCCTACTTCGCCGGATGTGCCGGTGACCGTGGATGTTCCACCCGTCACGTTGCCGGTCGCATAGGACTGGCTGACCTGACCAGTATTTGTCCCAATCAAACCACCCGCATCGCTAAAGCCAGCCGTCGCATTACCTGCAGCAACGGCGCCAGTTGCATAGCTCTGAGACACTATACCAGAATTTTGCCCGATCAGACCGCCAGTCGACGCGACAGCACCGTTGCCGCCGACAACGTTGGCCGTTGAGGCAGATTGTACCACGGTGCCGGACGACAGAGTTCCAACAAGTCCACCTGTGGCGGCAGTCGATGCCGCAGTCGATACGTTCGTGACCACTCCGCTGACGTTGACGCCGCTGATGGTCGTGTTGCTTGCCAACCCGACGAGGCCGCCGACATAGCTTGCATCGGTACCCGTGTACGCGCCCCGGATGTTTACATTGGTGAGATTCAAGTTCGAGATTGTCGCGTTCTGCGTGCGGCCGAACAGGCCGGCGTACACGCCCGAGGAGTTTATCGTCAGTCCGTTGACCGTATGGCCGAGCCCCTCAAGTGCTCCGGAAAAATCGATGCTTGTGCCATTCAGCGCGGTATTGACTGGGCGAACTAAAGTTACGCCGGTCGCATCGACATTGTTCGCCAATGCAAGCCTGAGGTTGGCGGAAGCCGGGTCGGCCAACAACGCGCCCAGTCGAGCGACGCTATTCACGATGAGGTAGGGGTTGCCGTTGATGCTCAGGGTCGGATTGGTTCCCCCGGTGAACGACGCGCTCGCCCCGGTGCCGAAGCTGAGCAGACCGCCCGTGCCGCCTTGGTTCGTGTTAAGCGAGAGCCCGCCGTCGCCGTTCACCGTCAGGTTCGCGTTGACGAGGATCGAACGATAGGCGTTGAGGGTCAGCGTCGTCGCCGTCCCCCCGGTGCCGGTGCCCCAGGTCAACGGCGCTGCGACGGTGATGTCGCCGGCCTGCGTGCCGGGACTGCCAGCGCCGCCCGTGGTCACCGTGACGTTCGCGCTTCGAAGCGCGGTCTGCAGCGTCGTGGCGCTGATCACCGAGTCGTTGCCTGTGGCGGTGAAGCTCGTCCCCGTCGAGGCCCCGCTCGAGATCGTGACGTTGTAGGGATCGAGCAGCAGCGTCCCGAACGTGCCCTTGGCGGCGGTGAGATCCGTCGAGCCCGTGTAGGCGAGGAGCATCTTGCCGGACACTTCGGCCTGACCGCCGTCGCCGCTCTGCGCCCCGCCCATCGCGCTGATCCGGCCGGCGAAGTCCGTCCGGTGATCCGACCAGAGCACGACGTTGCCGCCGTTGCCCGTCTGCCCCGCATTCGCACTGATCGTGGTGGCCGAGTCCACAGTGGTGGTGGTCGCCCGCTGGAGCGGCCCCTGGCCCTGGAAACCGCCGCCGACGCTGATCGTGCCGCCGCCAGCCTGCCCATCCGCCAGCAGGGCCGCACCCTTGAGCTGGATGTCATCGCCGGTCACCGTGATGGTGCCGCCGCGCGCCGGCGGCCGGGTTGCCGCCCGTGCGGAAGTGCGCGCGGAGGTATCAAGCCGGCCGGAGACCATGACCTTGCCACCGTCGCCGCCGCCGAGCACGATCGCACCGTTGCGTCCGCTGACGCTGTGCGCCTCGACGATGCCCGACAGGTTGATGGCGTTGCGCGCCGCGTTGCGCGCGGTCGCCGCCTGCATCACGACCTGCCCTCCGACGGCCGCGATCCGGCCGCTGTGCTGAATCAGTGCCGCATCGGAGCCATCGGCCTTCGAGGGAAGCGCGACTTGCAGGAAGCCGTCACCGGACAGGTCGAGGGTCGCCTGCTCGCCGGCGCCCAAGCCGACGCGGCCCATCGGAACGCTGATCAGCCCGGAATTCTCGACCCGCCCACCGAGCAGCGCGGCGTAGCCGCCCCGCTGGATCTCGATCGTCCCCTGGTTGGTGACCGCCGCCGACTGGCCGTTGCCGCGGAACACCCGCCGGCCCGCCACGAAGTCCTGATTGGCGATATCGAGGGTGGAGGCGACGAAGCCTGCTGCCCGCACGATTCCGGTCGGGGTGATCACGATGCCGTTCGGGTTGACGAGATAGACTTGGCCGTTCGCGTTGATCTGGCCCGCGATCGTCGAGGTCGCCGATCCGCTGACGCGATTCAGCAGCGCCGACGAGGCTGAAGGCTGAGAGATGTCGACGCGGCTTCCGGCGCCCACCGAGAAGCTTTGCCAGTTTACGATCGCGTTCGGCGTCGTCTGCTGGATTGTCATCTGGTTGGCAGACGGTGTCGCGATGCCGACGCTGCCATGGACGGTCGTGGCGCCGGTGGGCAATTCACCCGCGCGCATCGGGCTTGGCTGCGTGAGCGCCGTGCCGGCCAGAAGCGCCTGGATCAGGGTTTTGCAGGTGCGATTCATTGGGCGGACTCAGGAATGCGGCTGCGTGGCGGCGGGGCCGGCTCAGTAGCGAATGGAGCCGACGACCGTGAAACGGTTGGCGTCCGGCAATGTGTCGTCGCGGAACCGCCGGCCGAACTCGAGCGTGAGGGAGGTCAACGTGTCCGTCGGAGTGGCTTGACTCACCAAGCGCACGCCGACGCCTACGGAGGCGACATGGAGCGCAGCCAGGCCCTGCTGTTTTTCGACGGCCGACGGCCGCTCTAGGTAGAGGGCGCCCACGGCGCCGAAGACGTAGGGGGCGACCGAGAGTGGGATACCCTCCGGCTGGAAGGCGAAGGGGGCGGCCACCTCGCTGCGGAACACGACACCGCTGTCGCCGGCCAGGCTGCCGGCGTCGAAGGTCGAGAGTTCGGAGAATGACGCGAAGCCGATCTGCTCGCTGCGCGGCATCGCCTGCCCGAACGAGGTCTGGCCGCGGGCGTACAGATTGAGGATCAGCGGGTCGAACAGGGGTTGGGTGTAGGCAAGAAGAGCGTCGAACTTCTGGAAATCCGCGTTCGCGCCGATCCGGGACAAGGGTAATGTGGGCGTTGCATCCGCGGCGCTGCGAGCGCCCAGCCCGTCTATGCCGAGCGAGAGCGTCGCGCTGCCGGCCAGGAAGCCACCGTTTTCGAAGCGCATGTCGCCGAGTCCGCTCAGCCGGACGATCCGCAACCGATCGAGGCTGATCGGCGTGTTGACCGGAGGGTTGAGCAACCCGAGCTCGTCGCGCGTTACATCGAGAGCTCCTTCCGTGTAGAAATTGGCGATCCGGCTCCGTAGCCACGGGTAACGCACGCGAAACGAGTAGCGCTCGAAGTCGCTCGCCGTCTGGACGTTGTTGGTGAGGCGGGGCGTCGTCTGGCTCGTCACCGCCTCGAAGTTGAATGTGAGGCCGTCCGTGCCCAGCGGTAGGATGAAGCCTCCTGCGAAGGTGCGCAGGCGCGGGTATTCGCCGAACGGGCTGCCTGTCCCGCGGGCGTCGTTTCCACCTGGGTAGCCGAAGCTGCGGAAATAGATCGTTTCGCCGAGACCGAAGGCCGTATTGAAGTCGATGCCTCCGTTGAGCGCGATGCCGCCGAGCGTCGAGCCGAAGGTGTTGTCGCCGCCAAAGAAGCCGGTGACCGGCTTATAAAGCGCCTCGACGACGAGGGTGGTCGCGCCCTGGGCCGAGCTTGGCGCGAGGGTGGAGCGCAGGGCGGTGCCGGGCGTATCACCGGCCAGGAGCAGGCGGCGCTCGATCTCGCCGAGCTGCAGATCACGCCGGCCAATAAGCGGTTCGAGCAAGGCGGCCACGCGCGCCCGAACCGGGTCGGGCACATTCCGGAAATCGATCTGATCGACGTAGCCATTGACGACGACGAGCCGCAGCCGTTGGCCGTTGCGCAACGTCTGGGCGGGCAGAACCACGCGAGTGAGTACGGCGCCGGAGCGTATGATCGCAGCTTCGAGTTCGCGCGATGCGTCGAAGATCTCGGAAGCCGGGATCGTCCGCCCGGTGAGTCTAGCTTCCAGCGCCTGAATCTCGGCATCGAAGCCCGGGGGGGCGTTTTCGACCGCCACGCCCGAAAGGCGCACGCTGAGACGTTCGGCGCCGGCGGGCGTGCCGAGGCCGGGCTGCCCGGAAAACACAAGTCCGCCACCACGTCCCGTTGCCGGCGGCCGGAATGTCGAGGGCGTCACTTGGCTGGCCGTCTGCGCCGCTACCGGCCCAGCGCCGACGCACCCGATAGCGATCCCGAGCAGCATGGACCACCCGAAGGAGCCACGCAGCGCGCACGCTTGGCTGAAGAAGAGCCGAGAATCGGGCATACCTAATCGCCTAGTTCGTCTTGATTGAGTTTTGATGGATTGCGTCCAAAACTGTAGTATTTCTTAATAACGCCAATCAATCGACCCTAAATTCAATTCTGCACGACCATTACCTGCAGGCCAATTACGAATGAATATTAACGCTACGGCAGGCCACGCGATGACAGGCGCGATCGCCAAAACCATGGCCGCTCCCTGCAACCTCTATTGGCATACATTGGCTCGATACGGTCTAGCTACTGCATTCCAGACACTACGATCGATTTGGCCAGATGGATGACCCGTAATCAGGTATGTGTGTTTAATTCGCCACAGCATGGCTGCCGACGGGACGCGGCTGTTCGAATCGTGGGGCTTGAACGCGCCAGATGTCGCGATGCGCCCATCGTGTTTCCCAGCCGACGCGGCCGGACGGGGATCGCGGTGCTGGGCGGCTTCGTCGAAGCGCAGGCAGCCGCGCCGCTCTCATCGTTATCGTGACGTGCGGGAGCGCCGGATCGATATCCACTTCGGCCTAGCGCACGCCAAACCGCGGCGCTCCAATCCGCTGCCTTATCGGGTTCAAGCCGGTTGAGCGCAGCGACCGAGTTTCACGGCCAGTGTCACACCCGTCGACGTGAGCTGCTCGACGGCGTCGGAGGTCCAAGCGTGGCGACGCACGAGGCGTCCGCTCGCCGACCGCGCCGATACGCCAGTTCTCACGCCCACGTATAGGTGAAACGCCCATCCGCGACGCCGACCCGCATGTCCTCGACAGGTTGCTGGGCCAGCGTCCGGCCAAGGAATTCGCGCGACATCTCGGGCAGAAGCGTATTGGTGATGATATTGTCGATCATACGCCCGCCCGAATCCGGATCATTGCACTGAGCAACGATGTGCGCGACCACCGCATCATCGTAGACGAAGGTCGCGCCGTGATTCTCGCGCACGCGTTTGCCGATTCGGTTCAGCTGGAGGCGCACGATACCGCTGAGCATGTCTGGCGAGAGCGGCCGGTAGGGGATCGTCACGATCCGTCCCAGGAGCGCGGCTGGAAACACCTGGAGGAGCTGCGGACGGAGCGCGGCGGCGAGCGCCTCGGAATCGGCCGCGTAGACCGGATCCTGCGCCATCTGCATGATCTGGTCGGTGCCGACGTTTGAGGTCAGGATGATCAGCGTGTTCTTGAAGTCGATACGCCGACCGGTGCCATCCTCCATGACGCCCTTGTCGAAGACCTGGAAGAAGATCTCGTGGACATCGGGGTGAGCTTTCTCGACCTCGTCGAGGAGGATGACGCTGTAAGGGCGCCGCCGCACCGCCTCCGTCAACCGTCCGCCTTCACCGTATCCGACATAACCGGGCGGTGCCCCCTTGAGCGTCGAGACGGTATGCGCCTCCTGAAACTCGCTCATGTTGATGGTGATCATGTTCTGCTCGCCCCCGTAGAGGGCTTCGGCCAGCGCAAGGGCCGTTTCCGTCTTTCCAACTCCGGACGGACCGCAGAGCATGAACACGCCGATGGGCTTGTCGGGATTGTCGAGCTTGGCCCGATTGGTCTCGATTCGCTTGGCGATCATCGCCAAGCCGTGGGCTTGGCCGACCACGCGCCGGTTCAGGATCTCCGGCAGGCGGAGCACGGTCTCGATCTCGTCGCGCATCATCCGGCCGACCGGGATGCCGGTCCAGTCGGAGACAACCGAGGCGATCGCCTGCTCGTCGACATGATCGTAAATCATCCGCGTTTCCGGGGGGATCGCCCTGAGCGCGGCGGCCTTGTCGCGAAGCGCAGCGCGGCGGCCTTCTGTCTCTCCCGCGGCCGCCAGATCCGGCGGTGCTTCGCCCTGCGGATGCGGCTCCGCCGTCTCGGCCTGCAGCGCAGCCCGCAGCGCACGGATTTCGGTGACGAGCGTCGTCTCCGCGGTCCAGGTGGCCTCAAGCCCGGCGAGCCGCGCGCGCAGATCGGTGATCTCTTCCGAAAGGGTCGCGATCCGGTCGGTGTCTTCGACGCCCAGATCGCGATCCGCCTCAAGCGCGGACCGCTCGCTTTCCTTGGCACGGATCGCGGCGTGGGCGTCCGCGATCGCGGCTGGCGCGGCCGTCTGGCTGATCGCGACACGCGCGCTCGCCGTGTCGAGCAGGCTGACCGCCTTGTCGGGAAGCTGGCGGGCCGGGATATAGCGCTGCGAAAGGTTGACCGCCGCGACCACCGCGGCATCGGAGATGCGGACGCCGTGATGCTTCTCCATGGGGATGAGCAGGCCGCGGAGCATATCGCTCGCTTGGCTGATTCCGGGCTCGCCGACCTGAACGGGCTGGAAGCGGCGCGTGAGCGCCGGATCTTTCTCGAAATACTGGCGATATTCGGCCCAGGTGGTCGCAGCGATCGTCTTGAGCGTCCCACGCGCCAGCGCCGGCTTGAGCAGGTTCGCGGCGTCGCCGGTCCCGGCCTGCCCCCCGGCGCCGATCAGGGTATGCGCCTCGTCGATGAACAGGATGATCGGCTTCGGTGATGACTGAACTTGATCGATGACCGCGCGCAGGCGCTGCTCGAACTCGCCCTTCATGGAGGCCCCGGCCTGCATCAGGCCGATGTCCAACGCGTGGAGGCGCACGCCACGCAAGGCCGGCGGTACCGTGCCGGAGGCGATGGCCTGCGCAAAGCCTTCCACGACCGCAGTCTTGCCGACGCCCGCCTCGCCGGTGAGGATCGGATTGTTCTGACGCCGCCGCATCAGCACGTCGATCAGTTGCCGAATCTCCTCATCGCGGCCGCGGACCGGATCCATTTCACCCGCCTCCGCCCGGGCGGTAAGATCCTGGGAAAAGCGGTCGAGGGCGGTCTGACCGCCCGGCACGGTTGCAGCACCCGGTGTGCCGGCTGCGATCGGGCCAGCCCCATCCATCGGCCGGAGATTGTCCTCATCGGAGGACGCCCAGACCGTCCGATGCTCATCCATCAGCGTCTCGACGGGGATCCGGCCGAACTCAGGCGAGAGCCCGAGGAGCGCGCGGCGCAGTTCGTTCGTCTTCAGGGCGCCGACCAGCAGGTGTCCCGACCGGATCTGCGTCTCGCCAAAGAGCAGCGTGGCGTAGTGCCAGCCCCGATCGAGCAGATCGACGACGTGGTTGGCGATGCCGGGCATCTCCGTCTCGTTCCGTCGCAGGGCGTCGAGCGCCTTGGCGAGGTCTGCGGCCAACCGTCCGCGATCGAGCCCGTACTTGTCGGCGGTCAGCGCAAGATCACTGGCATTCTGCGCGTGCAGGCATGCCAACCAATGGGCGAGTTCGACATTGCGATGGCCGGCCGTCCGAGCCTGCCGCAAGGCTTGGATGAAGGCATCGTAGCCAACGCGGTTGAGCTTACCCGTGACGGTCTCGACGCTGATGTCGCTCACGATGCACTCCTTGCCCGATAATCCGCGCGACCGGCCCGCTCGGCGGGGTGGAAGCGGGCATCCCGCCTGTAAGCGCTGCCCGAAGCGTCGCTTCCGCTGCCGATCCAAGTGGTATAGCCGAGGCGCCCACAGGCCCCGAGCCGCACGGGCTCGACGGCCGCGACGGGCAGCGCGAGCTCCACGCTCCACTCGAACTCGTCGCCGAGGTAAAACAGCATGAAGTCGGTGAGCTGCCGGCAGCGCGTCCCGCCTGGCAGCAGGCTTTGGTAATCGGCGAGATCGGCGGCAAAGATCCGCAGGCTGATGCTGTCCTCAATCGAGAACACGCTGCGTCCGAGCAGCAGATCGGACCCGAGTCCCGTGTTGGCGCGGCCGAGCCGAGAGCGGTCGCCGGGCTCGAATTCGAGAAAGGTGCCGACGAACTCCTCGACCTCGGACTTGATGCCGAACAACCCCGCTAAGGCGTTGCGCAGCCGGGAGCCCGAGCGTGCGGCGGGGCCGAGCAGGCCCGCAAATGCGATCTTGCCCGAATCCGGAACCGTATCGAGGCTCCGAAACGCCGGGGATCCGAGCCCCACCGCGGCGCCGGCATAGCCCTCGAAACGATCCGACGCAGGATTCTCATGCTGCGCGATCGGGCGGGCATCCGCCCAGGCCCGGAAGAAAAGCTGTAGAAAGCGATTGTTGATCACGTCGAGGAAGCGCGGCAACGCCTCATCGTGATCCAGCAGCCAACCGTAGGTTTCGTCGGTGACGGCAAGCGGCAGGGCACCCTGGGGGCCTAGCAGGCCGAGGAACTGGACGCGCAGGCGCAGTATCTGCCCCGCATCACGCTCCGCCGCCGCGATCGTCGAGGCGGGAAACGCGAGGTACGGATCCTGGCCGAGGGTCACGCAATCCTCGTAGCGGCTCGCGCTGTCTCCGATCCGCGGCAAATCCGTGTAGCTGCGCTCGACCCGTCGCAGCGTCGCCAGAAGGTCATGAGCCCAGGGCTCAGCGAGCAAGCGATCCGCGAAGCTCACAGCAGCTTCCGTCCGCCCACCCGCGGGGGACCCCGCAGGATTTCACCGCGCTCGGCCGTTCGGATCACCGTCTGCGTGAAATGATTGAGCGAGGCGTATTCGGCGAGAAACCGATCGAGGATCGCGCCGAGGAGGTAGGGGCCAGTCCCCTCGAAAGCCTTGTCGTCCAGGGTCACCGTGACTTCGGTCCCCCGAGCGACACCGGTACCGGTCCGGCGGCGCAGCCGCCGCACGACGGGCCGGGTGTTCACGCTGCGCACCCCACGGATGCGCCGCTCGATAGCACTGTCAGTCAGGTCCGCAAACAACATCAGCATCTCACGCAATGCCTCGCCCCCCCGGCCTGCACGCGCTTCGACTAGGCCCAAGGGGTTGAGGCTCAACAAGCTGATCAGTCGCCACGACACGGCGCCGGAGAAGAGCGTCTCCGAGCGGCCGCGGAGCTGCGCCACGACCGGTTCGCGCGGACGCGTCGGGCCGGCGAGGCAAACGACGTCGAAGGCGCCGGCATCCGCCAAGCTGAAATCCGCACCGGATTCCCCGATCGGAAGCAATTCCGCCAGGTGACGGTTCGAGCAGAGCGCGCGCAGGCTGAGTTCGGACACGGCACCATCCGCGTCGATCCCGCCGGGCTCGATCAGAGAGAGGAAGAGGTCGGTCCCGGTATAGTCGGAGGCCGCACCGTATTGCCGTTCCTTGCTCGTGCGCCGCCGCGGCACGCGCCGTAAGGTGTAGAACAGCCCGGCGGCGCCCGCGGCATCGGCCGGGGCGTACAGGGGCTGGACCGGAATCTTGCCGGGCCGCCCGGGCTGGTGCGCGTAGACCTGAAGGATCCGATGCGGTTCGAAATCGAGCAATCGGCTGCGATCTGCCACCAGATGGTATTCGTGCTGGCTCGACCGCACCGGAACTCGGTCGAGGCTCATCTCGAACAAATTGACCGCTGGGACCGCGTAGAGCGCGAACGCGTCGGGACGCACGGCGGAGCCGAGCCGCGGACTCGATTCATCAAAGCTGAAGATGAGATCGAGGGTGTGCGCCTGCACGGTCCGCAGCACCCGGCTCAGGCCGGACAGCTTGAAGCCGAGGAACTTGCGCGGAAACGCGAAATACTCCCGCAGAAGATCGAATCCGTCGAAGACGCGGTTGTCCTTGGGTAGAAGAGCTTCGTCGGAACCGAATCCGACAGGCTCGATCGCGTCGGGCGGAAGCCGTATGAGCACCGGATCACCGAACGCATCCGCGTAACGCACGTGAAGCGCAGTGCAATCCGCGAAGATCTGCTCATAGATCGCCACCGCATCCGCCTCCGGGCCGACGAGATGCACGGGAAGCGTGTCGATCGCACAGCCCGCGAACCAGGTCTGTGGATCCGATGAGACCCGGGCTGTCTCGTCATCGGTTTGACCCGTGCGATGGACAATGGTCAGCCTCATGCCAGCGGCGACATCGTCGCCGCCGATGCCGAGGGCCTGCAGCGGTGCCGGATGGGAGAAGTACTCGGCGGCGGCAATATCGAACGGCCAAATCCGCAATTCGTCGGTCGTCCGGAAGCGGCAGGCGATCTGCCGCTCGCGCTCGCGGTAGTTCGCGTCGAGATAGGCGCCCCGTGCAATGCGCGGGCCGTCGCGCAGCCCGGGATCGCCGAACGCTGGCTTCACCTTCGCCAGCAGCATGGACGGCGTCGGGGCCAAGTAGTTCGGGACAAGCTGGTCGAGAAGGTTCTGCGTGAACTCCGGAAATTCGTCTTTGATCTTGAGCTGAACCCGGGCGGCCAGGAAGGCAGCTCCCTCCAGCAGCCCGGCGATCATCGGGTCGCCCTGATTGTCGATCAGCCCGCCCAGACGCTCGGCGATACCAGGGAACTCCTCGGCAAAGTCGCGCGCATGCTCACGCAGGTAAGCGAGCTCCCGGTTGTAAAGATCGAGAAACGCGCGATTCATGCGACGGGCCAACGCCGTCTGACAGGAATCAGCGTCATCGCCGCGCGACCTTGATTCGACCCGTGTCGCGCTCGAGGTCGGCGATGAATTCCACGGGAACGTTGAGCGGATTGGCGCGGATCTCCGCCCGGACGATGAAGCGTAGCTTCAGTTCGGTGGGATCGACCGTATCGTCGCGCCACACGGTGACGGTCGCCGGCTCAAGACGCGGCTCGAACGTCTTCAGTGCGCTCTCGATCTCGGCGGCCACACCGTTTACCGCGGCCTCCTCAATCGACATTCTCGCGATATCGATGAAGCCGTGATTGATGATCGATCGATAGACATGTGGATAGTCAGACAAATCGATATCTGCGGCAAGATGAACGGCATTCATCAAGCGCTCAAGATCCAAGGACACGCCCCGCTGTATGTCTGCCGTGCTGGCGGCGGCGCGTGAATGCGTTCCGGTCCCGGAGACGATCCGGCCACCGACCGCATCATGGGTTTCAACCCGCTTTCGCGCATCCTTGGCATCATTCGCGGCGCGGAAGACTTCCATCAAGGAATTTCGAACGCGGCCTCCCCCTATATAGCCGCTCATACCCGTGCTCCTAGTGAACAGTTCTTGGAGTGGGTCCCAACGGGATGTATCCGCGCCGCTCCGGAGAAAAGCGCTGAGGGGCGTTCACAGCACAAGGACCGGAGACGATCGCGGATACATGTATTTTAACCGGCAACATTCTTGGCAATATGCCATTTGTGCTCGGTCTCAGCGCCTTTACTGCCGTCGTTGTTCTGGACGGCGTATTTCACATGGAAGGTCCCGAAGTTCAACGTCACGTTTTCCGTGAGTCGGTCTTCGCCGCCGGATCCGCCCATCGACAGGTGAGTGACGATAATGTCTTCGAACTCAACGGTGAGGTATTCCAGCGGCTTATCGCCCGCTTTCCGAACGATGAGCTTGCCCTTTTTGATGTGCTTGCCTGTACAACAATGCTGAAACAGGGTCGGGCTCGACTTGTCGATATACTTCGTAATGCTTAAATCTTGAACGCTTACCTTTCCAGAACCGGATCCGGACCCTACATGAGTGGTCCCCGATTGGGCGGCCCCCCAAGACCAAGCGAGCACATCGATTTCATCTTTGTACTTGTCGTCGCGGGACTCACCCTTGATGCCTTCAAGCTTGATGAAAATATCAACGGCCATGGCTCGATTTCCTTCCTGTCGTTTCTAGGGCGATCGGAGGCTGTGAAATATCTGTCTTGGACGCGCCATCCCGGCTCGGCATCCCGAACCGCACTCGATGTCGGCTCGTCCGGTCCCGCTCAAGGGAATACGTTGCGCGGCAAGGATCGTGGGATCGCGCCGCGACAAGAGGCCGAGGATCACTGTTGGAGGGGCGGAAGGCGCGAGACGAGGCTCATGCCGATATCCATCCCCTCAAGTTGATAATGCGGCCGCAGGTAGAATTTCGCAGAATAGTATCCTGGATTTTCCTCATCTGCGACGATGTCTACACGGGCAGCGGCGAGGGGTTTGCGGGCCTTGGTCTGTTCGCTCGAATTCGTCGGATCCCCGTCGACGTATTCGTTGATCCACTCCTGCAGCCAGCGTGTGAGCTGATCCTTTTCCTTGGTCGATCCGATCTTGTCGCGAACCATACATTTGAGGTAGTGCGCGAAACGCGACACGGCGAACATGTAAGGCAGGCGCGACGACAAATTATCCGATGCCGTCTGATCGACGCCGTTCGGGCCAAAATAGGATCCCGGCTTGTAGAGCGATTGCGCCCCGATGAAGGCCGCTTTGTCCGTATTCTTCCGGTGAATGAGCGGAATGAGGCCGGATTTAGCAAGCTCCGCCTCGCGTCGATCGCTGATCGCGATCTCGGTGGGACACTTAAGGTCTACACCGCCATCATCGGTCGGAAAGGTGTGGCATGGCAGGTTGATGACCTCGCCACCCGACTGAACGCCACGGATCCGGACCGTCCACCCGCAATCCTTGTAGGCCCGATTGATATTGACCGCCATGGCGTAAGCCGCGTTCATCCAGGCGTATTTCTCGCCGGAATGACCATCCGTCTCCTCCTCGAACGCGAATTCCTCGACCGGTTCTGTCTTGGCGCCGTAAGGCACCCGGGCGAGCACCCGCGGCATGCAGAGCCCGACGTAACGGGAATCCGGGAGCTCGCGGAGGCTCTTCCACTGCGCGTAGTCGGGCGTGTCGAAGATCTTTCCGAGATCGCGGGGATTGGCCAGCTCGGTGAAGGCATCCATCCCGAGCAGGGTCGGATCGGCCGCTGCGAAGAAGGGGGCATGCGCGGCGCTCGCGATCTTTCCGACCTCCCGCAGCATCTGGACATCCTGCGGAAGATGGCTGAACGTGTAGTCGGCGATCAGGCATCCGTAGGGTTGGCCACCCAGCTGCCCGAACTCGAACTCATAGACCTTCTTGAACAGCGGGCTCTGATCCCACCTTGCTCCCGAATATTGGCGCAGATTTTTGAACACTTCCTGTTTTGAAGCGTTCATGACCTTGATCTTGAGCGTTGAATCGGTCTCTGAATTGTTGACCAGATAACTCAAGCCGCGCCACGCGCTCTCGATCTTTTTAAATTCGGACGCATGAATGATCGTATTGACTTGCGCCGTCAGTTTCTCGTCGATCCGAGCGATCATTTCCTCGATCGTATCGAGGACATCCTCCTTGATCAGCGCCGTGTCCGCGAGCGCTTCACGCACCAGCGTTCCAACCGCGTTCTCGACCTCGGTCGCAGCGCGCTCGGTGCGCGGCTTGAAGCTTTGCTTCAGCAGATCCGTGAACTCGTTCGTATCGACAGCCTGTTGGCCGGCGGGTGCAGTGCCTTGTGAGAGCTCAGGATTTCCGGCGGCCATCGCAGCGCCTCTCGATGTTTTGGCGGGAAGAAGGTGACGTTCAGGCGGTTTAGGACGCGGGATCGTCGGACGATGGCGGCGTCAAACGCTGTGCCAGGGCTTCCATCAGGCTCGGATCCTGAAGAAGCGCCTTGATCTGATCGGTGGCGGCGACCTTGCCATCCATGTACCGAAGCAGGTTGGCGAGCTGCTCGCGCGCTTCCAGCAATTTGGCGAGCGCGGGAACTTGGCGCGCTACCGATGCCGGCCCGAAGTCATCCATCTTCCGGAAGTGGAGCTCGACTGACATTTTCTGCTGCGTACCGGACAATCGATCGTCGACGTTGAAACGGACGGCTGGATCGATGGAAGCCATTCGCTTCTCGAAGTTGTCCATGTCGAATTCAGTGAATTCGCGCTTGTCCATCTCGGGCTTGTCGACGGTCGAAGCATTACCCGACAGATCGGCCAGGACTCCCATCACGAACGGCAGTTCGACCTTGCGCTCCGCGTCGTACGGATCCTCATATGTAATGTGAACCCGCGGCGGCCGATTGCGCTTGATGAACTTGTGACTCGAATCTGCCATTGAAGCGGTTCTTTCGATAGATCTGACATGGACGGCACACCGGCCAACCGATTACCGGCGCAGAACCTCTAAATTCCGTATCCTACCCTATTCTTGGCTGTTGTACAGGTTTTCAACCTCCATGCAAGCGGCGAATCCTCGTCCAGTCGGGGAAAGATTACTAATTATCCCGCTTTCAGTTTTTTGTGACTCGGATGCGCTTTGGAAAGTTTTATGGCTCGTCATGTTGGGGAATGCGACAACTTTAGAGCTTCAAGCCATAGATTCGCTTGGCCAAATTCGAGGATTTCAGATCAGAAATTTCTGTCCCGCGATGATTAAGCCTCCTTCAATCTGGCCTGTCTTCGGACAAAACATCTTTTAGAACACTGAGAAAATCGCGGTCAGCCAGGGCGGCGGCCTTTTCGAGAAGCAACGGGATTGGACTGGCAGGTTCGGATCGGCGAAAATAGTCGCTGATCGCCCGCAGCAGAGTGATGGCCTCCGTTCGCGTCGTGGCCCGATAGGACGGTAGCGCCTCGGCCATCACGGCGCCCCCGCCTGCGCTGTCGGTCTCCTCGGGCGTGGGCTCCGACTCATCGGAATCCGGCACGGCAGCCAGCTGGTCGAAGGTCAGACGGAGCCGGCGACCGGCTCCGAGCACGATAGCGACGTCGGGAGCCTGATCGGGCATCAGAATCCGCATGACATCGACGAAGGATTTGCCGACGAGAGTCTGCGCTTGGCGAACCAGCACCTCCGCAGGGCTCGATGGCTCGCGGACCCGCAGGTAGGCGGCCGCCGCTGCAAGCGCTGCCGTAGCCTGGGCCGGCGTCGCGACGGCGCCGACGGAGGGCACGGGAGGGCGCCTGTCGACCGATGCGTCAGCCTCGGCCACTTCCTGCAGGCCAGGCTCGGGTTCCTTTGCGGCGGGAACCGCGGCATCCTCGCCCAGGAAAGCCCGCATGCGCCGGACGAGATCGCCCAACAGCCCGAGGCGAACGCCGCCGTCATGTCCCCCACGGGCGGCCGTGATCGCCTCCACTCGTCCGATGGCGTCGGCCAAGGCCGTGAGATCGTCGCGCACGCCGCTCAGCTCGGCCGGATCGGCCTCGTCCAGAGCTTGCGCGATCGCAGCGCGGTCCGCACCCGGATGCTCTGCGGCGGGCGGCACCTCGCCGGCGGCCACCATCACATGCCGGAAGCTGATGGGCCCGTGTCGGCGACTCCGGAACAGCGTCGTGTATTGGAGCGGCAGGACGATCGTCGGGTTGTTCTCCAGATTCTGCAGAATGGCGGCACGGAAATCGTAGTCGCCAGCGGCGCCCGGATGGACGGCGTCCCAATGTTGATCCAGAAACGCCGCGATCACGGTGACAACCTGCCCGAACCCGTGGAGGTCGCGGTCGAGCATCGTCAGCCGTCCGAGCAGCACCAGCAGGCGCAAATCCCGCGTCCGACTCAGGAGGCCGATAAGAACTTCGGATTCCTTGCCGAAATCTATCTTCGAACGATCGAAGATCTTGAGTTCGCCGTCCGCGTCCCGGAACAGGAAGACGGTGGGCAGCCGGCTTTCCACCTGCGCGACGCCGTTGAGGAAGGCGATATCCCCGGTGTCATCGAGATCGTCGCCGCAGGCCGAATCTGCGGTGATCGGTTCCAGGAACCGGACGAGGTCCGTTTGAAGCGCCACGGCAGCTCGGCGCCTATTCTGCCTTCAGCCGTGTCTCGACGCGTCGATTCTGACTGGACAGCGGATCGGCAACCAACGGTTTCTGCTTGCCATACCCCTTCGCTTCAAGTCGCGCAGGCGGTATACCGTGGGCGGTCAGAAACTCCACGACCGATCGCGCCCGCCGCATGGAGAGATCGAGATTGAAGGCATCGCTGCCGGTTCCATCGGTATGGCCCTCAACCACGAAATGCGCGCTGTTCAGGGTCGGATCTCGCAACGCCCGGACGAATTCCTCAAGATTGGCACGGGTCGGTGTCGTGAGATGCGTCGAGTTGTAGTCGAAATTCACGCGCAGGTCGAAGCCGTCGATTGGCTTGGAGTGGTCCTGAACCTGATTGGCGCATTCGCTTTCCGTGCCAATGCAGATGGCGCGCGTACCTCCGAGGTCGGCCCTGCGCGCGGGCGCGAAATGCTTGACGATATCGGATGCTTTATAAGCAGGATCCGCATGGGCTTCTGCCGCCATCGAGAGGCAGAGCACGAAGGAGAACGAACGGAGGATGCGGCGGGCCAGTGGGCTCATGACTTACAACTTGACACCCTGAACGGCGCCGGCCGATGATTGCCGGTGTTGACGAAATCCAGTATAGCGCAGCCAAGACCGGAACGCCAGCACGGAACAGACGTTGAATTACGGAGATAAAAATAAGGCCTCGCAGCAGGATCGGGCTGCAGAGCTTGTTACTCCGGCTGGTCGCGACAAGTTTGTCCTCATTCATTTCGAAGGCGACGAAGGCCTGGATCAGTTATTCGAATTCACAATCGAGGCCTTGTGCGAGGATCAGAATTTCAATTTCGACGCATTGCTTGGCAAAAACGCGCATGTTCGGTTCAAATCCTATGGCGGCGTCGATCGGTACTACAACGGCATTATCGCCGGCGCTCAATGGATCGGTGTGCGTGAGGACTCATACGCTTATCGACTGACGCTTCGTCCATGGCTTTGGCTTTTGGGTCGCCGGGCGGACTGTCGTATTTTTACAGATAAAAACGTCATTGATATTGTGGAAGACGTCTTCAAGCGGGCTGGTTTTAGAGATTTTAAAGTCAAGGCTAGCCACGGAGACTACGACAAGATCGATTATTGCGTACAATATCGCGAGAGCGATCTCGATTTTGTCTCCCGCCTGCTCCAGGAATGGGGCCTGTATACATTTTACGAGCACAGCGACAGCAAGCATGTCCTGATCCTGGCCGACTCGCGGTCCTGTCATCGGCCAGTCGAGGCTGCCGGCGGCGTCGTGCCGTTCATTCCTCTCACCGACCGGGATCGGCGGGAGCGCGAGCACGTCGCGGCCTGGCGGGCCGATCGGACGTTCCGGACCGGTACCTACGCGACCAACGACTTCGACTACATGAAGCCGACGGCCAATCTCAAAGCCGATGCCAGCGGCTCGGAACGCTACGAGAAGTCGTCTCTGGAAGCCTACGATTTCCCGGGTCGATATACGGAACGCGATCTCGGCAAGAAGCGCGCGAAGGTGCGGCTCGAGGCCGAGCAGGCCGTCGACCATCGCCGCAGCGCCGTCGGTGATGCTGCGAGCCTCTATCCCGGCGGGCTCGTGACGATCCGCGACCATCCCACTGACGACGGCCAATATCTTGTCGTTTCGGCTCGCCACGTGATCAGCCCGGAGGCTTATCGCAGCGGTCCGCATGCGAGCGCGGACGAGTTGTACAGTGGCGCCTATGAGTTGCAGCCGGTCGATCGGCCCTACCGTGCCCCGTTCGTCACGCCGCGTCCGACCGTGCAGGGCCCGCAGACCGCCATCGTGACGACTCGCAAGGGCAGAGAGGCCGAGGAGATCGACGTCGACGAGGAGGGGCGTATCTTCCTGCAGTTCCATTGGAATCGGGATAAGGACAGCATCTCCCGTCCGGTTCGCGTGGCGCAGATGTGGTCTGGAAAATCCTGGGGCTTCCAAGTCATCCCCCGCGTCGGCCAGGAGGTCGTCGTCCAGTTCTTGGAGGGGGATCCCGATCAGCCCCTCGTGGTCGGGACAGTGTACAACAAAGACTATCCCTATCCCTTCAAAATGCCGGGCAAGAAGACCGTATCCGGCATGAAATCCGACTCGACCAAGGGGCACGGGGGCTATAATCAACTCACTTTCGACGACGAGAAGTCTTCGGAGAAGATCGACTTCAGGGCCGAGAAGGATCTGGCCGCCGTGGTGCGCCATGCCGAGACGCGGGAGGTCGGCATCGCTTTCGAGACGCCGAGCGGAGAAGCGTCCCGCTCAACGGTCATCAAGAACGGCGATGACAGTCTCAAGGTCGAGAGCGGCAACTGGAAGAATGACGTTGCGCAGGAAGTGCACATCAAGGCAGGAACGAAGATCGTGCTCGAGTGCGGCGCGAGCAAGATCACCATGGATCCGGCCTCGATCACGATTGAGGCCGGCATGGTTAAGGTCCAGGGCACGGCGCTGATCGAGGAGAAGGCGCCGCTCATCACCCTGAACTGACAGCCCTCGCATTCCCACGGATCCTCAGTGGCCGGCAGCCGTTTCAACACCGCACGCGATCTGTTCGAGGCGTTTCCCAGTGCGGAGCGCGACATCAACGCAGCGCCGACGACCGAGCAGCCGTTGCCTTTCCTGGAACGGCTGCGCCGCAGCGGCACGCCGGAAGACGCGATCAGCTTCCTGGCCTACGCCCTCGGGCGCCGGGAGGCGGTCTGGTGGGGTGCGCAGAGCGTGCGTCTCCTCTGCCGCATCGAGATCGGCCAGGAGGATGCGACGCTGCAGGCTGCCGAGGCCTGGGTCCGCGACCCGGACGACCTGCTGCGCCGTGAGGCCCTTCGCCTGGGCATGACCGGGAACCAGCGCCTCGCCACGCCTTGGGTGGCGCTCGCTGCAGGATGGTCGGGCGGCAATATCGGGCCCAGCGCACAGGCGATCGTCAAGGCGACCCCGGAAATGACCCCGAAGGCCGTGCGGACTGCGATCCTCGTCGCGCTGGCCACAGTGACGGCACGCGACCGGTCGAGCCGCCTTCAGGCCTGCATCGATCTTGGCCTTCCGCTGATGCGCCGCGAAGCGCAATGATGGGATGGCGTCGTGCGTCGCGATCCGCCCGGTCCTGACGGGGTGACGGTGGCACAGGGCATGCCATTTCGAGACAGCTCAGATCCAGAGGGCTCGTCCAACGGCCGAGGGGAGAATGCTGGCCGCATCCTTGTAGAGCGAGGCGGGCACGAGACATGATCGTGACTCGGGCCGACGGTGGGAATGAACGATGACGCTCACCCTCTTGATTGAGAATTTCTCCGTTCTTCCCGATGGGGGGCCGCTCAGCATCAGCCTGTCGGGGCGGCGCGGCATCGATATCGGTCGCGATCAGTACCTCGACTGGACGCTGCCCGACCCGGATCGGGTGATCTCCGGCAAGCACGCCGAGGTCCGCCACCGGGACGATGGCTATTGGCTGCAGGACGTCTCGCGCAACGGCGTGTTCGTGAATCGCAGCCCGCAGCGGTTGCAGGAGGCTTACCGGCTCAGGGACGGCGATCGTATCCAGATCGGCCAATACATCATCCTTGCCCGGATCGACGGAGAGCCGCTTCCTGCGCAGGCGCCCCCGGCCATGCCCCGGGCCGGCACCCAGGATTGCTGGGACTCGCCCTTCGAGGCACCGCCGGTCCCGAGCCATCAGCTGAAGTCCCCCCTGGCCGGCCGTCCGGTTCAGCCTGATTTCGTGGACTGGCTGGTCGACCTGCCCGGGCCGGCCGGTTCGCCCAGGCCCGGGTGGCCAGAACAGGGCAACGAGAGTCCCGGTGCAGGGCCCGCGCCTCTGCCAAACCCGCGCCGCCGACCCGAGCTGCCGTTTCCGACCCCGACCTTCGACAGGCTGGACAGCCCCCCGCACGCCACCGCACCCTTCGACGCCGCGGTCCCGGCACTCCCGCCAGCGATCGATCCGTGGCACAAGACCGAGGCGGGCAGCGCATCGCCTGGGGCAGAGATAGGCAAGCGTGGCGGCGCGCCGGCGGAGCCGGACGCGCCGGCAAGATCGTCCCAAGATGCCGACAGGTTCATCCGTCGTTTCGCGGCGGGCCTCGGCGTCCCGCCGGAGATTCTGGCCTGGCAGGATGCGGGCGACCTGGCCGAAGAGTGCGGCGCCATCCTCCGTCTCAGCGTCGAGAACGTGAAGCAGCTTCTGGCTGCCAGAACCGAGTCGAAGCGCGTCGTCAAAGCCGCGAACCAGACGACAATCCAGGCGCTCGACAACAACCCGCTGAAATTCTCCCCGACCGTCGATGACGCCCTGCGCATCATGCTGGGCCGCCCGTCGAGCGGCTACCTTGAGGCGCGGCGCGCGATGGAGGCGAGTTTTCGCGACCTGAAGACCCATCAGGTCAAGACCTACGCCGCCATGCAGAACGCGCTCCGCCTTCTGTCGGAGGAGCTGAGTCCCGAGGGGATCGAGGCTTCGGATGAGAAGGACCGCGGCCTCGGCGGCCTTCTCGGCTCACGCAAGGCTCGTCTTTGGGACATCTACACGACGCGTTGGGACGCCCTCGCGTCGCTCCACGATGACGGCATGGTGGACGCATTCATGGTGATTTTCGCGGATTGCTACGACAAGGGCCGTTAGGGCGTCCTACGCCGAAGGAATACCGGTTCGCCGCGCGAGCACCCACAACAAGAGCTTGGAGCTGCGCCCGATCGCAGGGGCGGACCGGCCATGTCCCCGTTATGCGTGACAGTTGCACAAGTCTCGACCTCAGCGATCGTCCACGAATTGCGCGCGTCGGCGTTTTGCGATGTCGTAACCCCCTCGGCTTGCCGAGCCACGCGGCCGTTGAATGGTAGATCCAATGTGTGGAATTCTGCGACGCGCTCAACTCGTCAGCTCGCTGATGCACGTTCCAACCGGCTTGCAGACTGGCCGAACACCCGGGACAAGGTGAAGATTGATTGTCTCCACGGGATTATAGCATTGGCCGGGGAGAGAAAAGCCATTATGCCGGCAAACTCGGCGGTCGGCGCGATTAACAAACCAGAGCGGTCTCGCGCGCGGCGGGTCAGCGGACGGCGTTGAGAGAGTGGGCGGCAATGTCCTGGCGCAACAAGGTAGTCTGGACCGAGGGGCTGTTCCTTCGGCCGCATCACCTTCAGCAGAATGACCGGTATTTCGAGGGTCTCATCGAAAGCCGGACCCGCCATGTCACGCCTTACCCCTGGGGGTTCTCGTCCCTGGAGATCGACCGCGACCTCGCGCAGCAGAGCAAGTTCGCCGTGCGTCGCGCCGCAGGCATCATGCCGGACGGGACGCCGTTCGATATCCCGGCCGAGCTGCCGCCGCCGCCGCCCATTGAGGTGCCGGAGAGCGCCGGCAAGTACATCGTTTGGCTGACCTTACCCGTCGGCGCCCCGAATACCCGCGAGGTCGAGTCCGCCGAGGCCGAGAGCGCCAGCCGGTTCGTCCCCGCCAATATCCGTCTGATCGACACAACCTCCGCGCTCCGCATCGAGGAGGACATCGAGGTTGCGCAGCCCCGCCTCGCCTACGAGCTTCGGAAGACCGCCAAGCCCGGATATGTCGGGCTGGCGATCGCCCGGATCGTCGAGGTGCGTGACCGCGCCATCGTCTTCGACGACACGTTCGCGCCGCCCGTGCTCACCAGCTCCAGCCATCCGGTGGTGCATGGCTGGATCGAGCGCGTCATCGGCTGGGTCGAGAACAAGCTGGAGGAACTTGCCCGCTACGCGGCCGACCCGACGGCGGGCGGCGGCTTGCAGAGCGCGGACTATTTCATCCTGCAGCTGCTCAACCGGCACATCCCGGTCCTGCAGCATTTCGCGGCCTCCCGGTTCGTCCATCCCGAGCGCCTCTACGAAGAGTTCCTGCATCTCGCAGGCGAGCTCGCTACCTTCACCACGGCCGACCGACGCGCCCGCACCTACCCGGCATACGACCACGACGATCTCGAGAACGTCTTCAAGCCCATCCTGCGCGACATCCAGGACTTCCTCTCAGCGCAGCTCGGCCGCCGCGCCATCCGGATGCCGATCGTGGAGCGGGCTGCGAACGCCTTCGTCTCCATCATCCGGGACCGCAACCTGTTCCGGAATGCGAGCCTCGTCCTTGAGGTCGCCGCGCGCCGACCGCTCACCGAGATCCAGTCCGAGTTCCCGCAGCTCTTCAAGGTCGGACCGAACACGCAGATGAACGAGATCGTGCATGCCAATCTGCCCGGCGTGCCACTCGTGCATCTCCCGACGCCGCCGCCGCAGATCCGTGCGATCTCCGATCACGTGTACTTCCTGCTCGATCGGCAATCACCGCTGTGGCCTGAGTTCTCGGTGGCGAGCTCGATCGGAATGCATTTCTCCGGGGACTGGCCGCAGCTCGAACTGGAGCTGTGGGCGGTGCTGGATGTCCGGCGATGATCGCGCTCGGCCGGATTGCCGGAGTTCCAAGCGCGTCAGAACACGGGTTCGGGGCCGTGCCCGATCGTGCCGCGATGATGCACGACTCTGAGGGGATCTCGGAGGGAGCTCGGTCGTCATGAGCGACCCCTTCGGCCGAAACGACCGGACGATCATCCTGCCGGATCCTGGCGGACGCGGACGGATGCCCGATGCGTCACCCGCGCCCGCGGAGGCGCGATCCTACCAACCCGCGCCCCACCAACCTGCCCCGTATCCGGCCCCGTTCCATCCGCCCACGGGTCGTGAACGCCCGGCATCCGAGACCGATGATTGGGCGACCTCGGACCTGTCGGCACGCCAACCGGCCGCGGCACCCGCCGAGCGCGCCCGCGCGCTCGTGATGAAGCGGGACGTCGTCGTCGCCCCGAACGCCAATCCGCTCCTGCGTGCGGCTGCCCCCCTCCTGCTGCTGCTGGGCCGGCTGCGCGTGCAACTTTCGACGGCTTCGTTCTCGAACCTGATGGAGCAGGTCGCCGCCAGCATCGAGGATCTCGAAAAGGACACCCGCGGGGCCGGGGTTGATGCGGAACAGGTGCGCGCCGCGAAATACATCGTCTGCGCCACGGCTGACGACATCGTCCAAAATATTCCCACCGACGAGCGCCACGTCTGGACCCAGTACAGCATGCTGAGCCGGTTCTTCGGCGAACGCGTCGGCGGGGTGCGTTTTTTCGAGCAACTCGACCGGGCTAAGCTCGATCCGATCGGGAATTACCACCTGCTCGAACTGATCCACGCCTGCCTGGGGATCGGCTTCCAGGGCGTGCATCGGACCGGTGGAGGCGGAGCGGCGAATCTCCAGCGTATTCAACGCGAACTCTACGAACTGCTTCGCCGCACCCGTACCGCGGACCGTGAAGTCTCGCCGCGCTGGCAGGGGCAGGCAATCCCGCCCGAAGCGCGGCGCCTGCACGTTCCGCTCTGGGCCGCCGGCTCTCTGATCGGGGCGCTGCTCCTGGGCCTGTTCCTGCTCCTTCGCACGCTCCTCGTCGGGAACGCCGAAGCGACAGCGACGGAACTCGCCCAACTCCATCCCCTGTCTGAGGTAAGCATACAGCGGCGCGTCTACGCGCCTCCGCCTCCGCCCCCGCCCCCGCCGGCCGAGAGCCAAGCCGGCAAATTCCAGGACGCGCTGAAGGCCGAGATCAACGACAGCGCGGTCTCGGTGATCGAGTCCGGCAACCAGATCGTCCTGCGTCTGGCCTCGGCGCTGTTCCGGCCAGCGGATGCGCGGGTCAAGCCGGACTTCGTCAGCCTCCTGAAGCGCCTTGCGAGCCTGCTGGAGAAGACCACGGGTCCCGTCAAGGTCGTGGGCCATACGGATGCGATCCCGATCAAGACGGTTCTGTTCCCGTCGAACTTCGTGCTGTCGGAGGCCCGGGCGAAGGCCGTCGCCGACATCCTCAAGACCGGTTTGTCGAAACCCGACCGGGTCGCGATCGAAGGCAAGGGCGCCGACGTACCGATCGCCAGCAACAAGACGCCGGAGGGACGGGCCCGCAATCGGCGCGTCGATATCGTCATCCCCCGCGAGCGCTGAGGGCAACGTGAGGGACGAGTCTGCACACCAAGCCCGGCTCCCCGCCCAGGGAGGTGAGACCATGTCGGATCGCATCGAGGCCGCGGGGCGATGACGTTGCAAGCGTGGATATGGCGCGCGGCGCTGATCGTCGGAGGCCTCTGCCTGTCGGGGCTGATCTGGTGGGGCGGGCCCCTTCTCGCGTTCGCCGACGCGCGCCCGCTCGAAGCGGCTTGGCCGCGCCTCCTCCTCTGCTGCCTCGTTCTCGGAGGCGTAGCCGCCGCGATCGGCTGGACTTGGTATCAGCGTCGCAAGGCGACGCGCGTCCTCCAGACCGAGATCGCCGGTGCCGACGCCGAGGCCAGCGACGGAACGGTTCTCCAAGAGCGCATGACCGACGCGCTCGCGACCTTGAAGAAGGCGCGCGGCGGCAAGAGCGGCTACCTCTACGACCTGCCCTGGTATGTCATCATCGGCCCCCCCGGAGCGGGCAAGACCACGGCCCTCGTGCGATCGGGCCTCAAGTTTCCCCTCGCCAAGGGCCGGACCCCGGAGGCCGTGGCCGGCCTCGGCGGGACGCGCTATTGCGACTGGTGGTTCACCGAGGACGCCGTGCTGATCGATACGGCCGGCCGCTACACCACGCAGGACACCTCCCCGAAGGGGGATCGATCGAGTTGGTTCGCTTTCCTCGCGCTGCTCCGCCGTGCGCGTCCGCGCCAGCCGATCAACGGCGTCCTCGTCGCAATCAGCATCGAAGATCTGCTCACCGGCGGCGATGCCGCCAGCGAGGCTCACGCCGCCGCGGTGCGCGCGCGCCTCATCGAGCTGCACGAACAGCTGAAGGTCGATTTTCCGGTCTACGTCATCTTCACCAAGATGGACCTGATCGCCGGTTTCACGGAGTTCTTCGGCCAGCTCTCCGAAGCCGAGCGGGAGATGGTCTGGGGTCATACCTTCCAGACCGCCGACAAGACCCGCAACATGGTCGGCGACGTACCGACCGAATTCGACGCCCTGATCGAGCGTCTCAACGAATGGATGCCCGACCGCCTTCAAAACGAGGTGGCGCCGACGGCCCGCGTCGTCCTGTTCGGTTTCCCGAGCCAGGTGGCGGCGATCCGAGCGCGGGTCGTCGACTTCTGCGGTCGGGTCTTCGAACCGAGCCGCTACCATATCAATGCGACTCTGCGCGGTTTCTACTTCACGTCCGGCACCCAAGAGGGAACACCGATTGACCAGCTGATCGGCGCGCTCTCGCGCAGCTTCGGTTCGCAGGATGTCGGTGCGGTCTCCTATTCCGGCCGGGGGCGGAGCTACTTCCTCACCGATCTCCTCCGAAAGGTCGTGATCGGCGAGGCGGGCTGGGTCACGACCAACCGGGCCGCGACGCGCCGGGCGAACCTCACGAGGCTCGGCGCCTATGCCGGACTGGCACTCGGTGCCGCCCTGCTCGTCGGCCTCTGGTGGACGAGCTTCCTGCGCAACAACCAGCTCATCAGCCTGACCAACGGATTGACGAGCAAGTACCGCGCCGATGCCGCGGAGATCCTTCGCGAGCCCGTCGTGGCGGACCGCAATTTCTCGAAGGTTCTCCCGCTGCTCAACGCGCTGCGGTACCTGCCGACAGGCTATGTGAGCAGGGGCGAGGGTGAGCCCATCCTGGCGACCTTCGGGCTCAGTCAGCGCCCGCGGCTGCGATCCGCCGCCGAGACGAGCTACCGGGCAGGTCTCGAGCGGTTGTTCCGGCCGCGCCTGATCTTCCGCCTTGAGGAGCAGCTCGAGGCGAACCGCGCCCATCCCAGCTTCATCTACGAGGCGTTGAAGGTCTACCTGATGTTGGGGGGCCGCGCCGAGGTGCCGCTCGACAGAAGCCTCGTCGTGAGCTGGTTCCGGCGTGACTGGGCCGAGAACCTCTATCCGGGTGCCGGCTTCGCACGCGGCCGGCAGCTTCTCGAGGATCATCTCCAGGCGATGCTGGACCTCGACGACGGCAGCACGCCCCTGGTCACGGTCAATCAGGCGCTCGTCGATGACAGCCAGCGCACGCTCGCCCGGCTCAGCGTCGCAGAGCGCACCTACGAGGTCCTGAAGTCCGAAGCACGGGCGGCCGCGTCCAGGGACTGGACGGCGGCGAAGGCTGCGGGATCCGACGCCAGCCTCGTCTTTGAGGCGGCCGGCGGGGCCGATCTCGACAGCGTGCGCGTGCCGTTCTTCTTCACCTATGACGGCTTCCTCGATGCGTTCATCGACCGGTTCGGCGACGCTCAGGACATCGCCGAGCGCGACCGCTGGGTGCTCGGCGCGTCCGGCGAACAGCAATCGGTGCGCTCCCAGTATACGTCTCTCTTCGGCGACCTCCTGAAGATCTACGCACGCGAATTTCAGCAGAACTGGACCGGCGCCCTACGCCGGCTGAAGATCCGGCCGCTGGCCGCGGACAAGCCGCGCTACGTGGCCCTCCAGGCGATCGCGGCGCCGACCTCGCCGCTCCGGCAGATCCTCGAATCGATCCGCGACGAGACCCGACTGACGCGCGAGCGGCCGGCACGGGCCGCGGACCACGCCAAAGCGGCAGCCGGCGCCGTGGCGAAGTCCATCGAGCAGCGCGTCGGCTCCGCGATGCCGATGGGCACGGGCGACGCCGCCGTCGCGCTCGGACGCGCCGCAGTCGGCTCGGCGATTGCCGCGGGCGGCGTAGGTTCGGTCGACCGTTTCGGCGGTCCGGCCAATCAGGCGCCAGGCGCGAATATCGAGACGGCCTTCCGGCCGTTTCAGATCCTGACGGAGGGCGATCCGGGCCGGCGCACCATCGACGCGCTCATCGCCGTGCTGAACGAGATCAAGAACGCCGCGCTCGAGGCAACGAACCCGAACCAAGCGGCGGCGGCGAACAACACGCTCGTCACGCAGGCAGCCTCGCTCAAGGCCCTCTCGGCCCGCTTTCCGGCTCCGTTCGAGGTCATGATCCGGCAGATCGCGGTGGAATTCGAGGGCAGCGCGGCAGGCGCGGCCGTGTCGCAGATCGGCCGAGCGCTGGCCGACGAGGTCATCCGCGACTGCGCCCAGATCGCGACCAACCGCTACCCGTTCGTCCGGGGTAGCGATCGGGAGGTTCCGCTCGCCGACTTCGCCAAGCTGTTCGGTCCGAACGGCGAATTCGACAAGTTCTTCACGCAGTACCTCGCCAGCCGCACGGACCGCTCGCGTCCGCAATGGACATGGCGGGGCGACGATCAGGTCGCGCGGGGCTTCTCGGCCGCGACGCTGAAGGAATTCCAGCGGGCCGCCGAAATCCGCGAGGCGTTCTTTTCGACGGGCGGAACCATGCCGGCCATCACGATGTCGGTGACGCCCCTGACTCAGGCCGGCGACGCCGCCCAGACCAAGCTCGACGTAAACGGCAGCGTGGTCGCCATGCAGGGCGGGGTCGCGGCACCCACCGTCGTGCAATGGCCGGGTCCGGCGGTGCCGGGCAGGACGGCGCTCCAGATCGAGGGACCGCCAAGCTTCTTCGGAAACTCGAACGGGCCCAGCACCGTGATCGAGAAGACCGGCGCGTGGTCGCTGTTCCGACTCCTCGACTCAGGCTCGGTGCTCAAGCAGGGCGACGCCGTCGTGGCCACCCTGACAGCCAGCAGCCGCCAGATCTCATACAAATTCGAGGTCAATACCGTGCAGAATCCCCTCGCGCTGCCTGCCCTGCGCGAGTTCCGCTGTCCGACGGGGATGTAGCATGCCCTGCGGCCTGTTCGGAAAGCTCCCGGCCAAACGCGATTTCATCGCGGTGTCGGTGCCGCGCGTTGTGCTCAATGTCTGGGAGCCCTGGATCGAGGGGGGCGTCTCAGCGAGCCGGCATGGATTGCGCGCCGGTTGGACCGAAGCCTACCTTCGGGCGCCGATCTGGCGGTTCTGGCTCGGCCCGGGCATCGCGGGCGAGCCACTTCTCGGCGCCATCATGCCCTCGGCCGATGGGATCGGGCGCTACTTCCCGCTTACCCTTTTCTGCCGGACGGGCAATCGCGACGCTCTGCCGCCGCCGGAGATCGAGCCGTTCGACGGCTGGTTCGGTCTGGCCGAGACCTTCCTTCTGTCGACCCTGTCGCGCGACGCCACCTTCGAGACCCTCCTGGACAGGCTCGCCACCCTGCCGGAGGCCGTCCCGTCGAGCCTGCCGACGCCGACAGCCGGAACGCGGAGGCTGCGTGGCACGGCCCTGGTCCGGCCGATCGACGACTACGATGTCGCGGCCAGCTTCGATCGTCAGCGACCGCTGGCCCATGCCGGACTGCATGCCGGCATGAGCTACTGGTGGACGGTCGGCGGCTCAGACTTTCCCGCCCTGGCGCTCACCTGCACTGGGCTGCTCGATCCTCACCTGTTCACCGGCCTGCTCACGGGGCAATTCGATGCCGATGCCGCCTGATTCCGGTCCGGTGTCCGACCCTCTTCCGGTCGACCTGCTGCGCATCGAGAGCTGCGGCGTCAGCCATCCGGGCCGCGTGCGGTCCGACAACGAGGACCGCTTCCTCGTCGCGCCAGAGATCGGCGTCTTCGCCGTGGCGGATGGGATGGGCGGCCATGCGGATGGAGCGCTCGCAAGCGATACCGTGGTGCAGGCCCTCGCGACGATCGGGGCGGCCGTCTCGGCCGCAGATCTGATGGCGCGCCTGGAAGACCGGGTCCTGCGTGCCAACGCTGCCTTACGAGCCTTGGGGCAGGCCCGGGACTGCATCATCGGTTCCACCGTCGCGGTGCTCCTGCTCTTCGGACGGGACTTCGCCTGTGTGTGGGCTGGCGACAGCCGCATCTACCGCATCCGGGCCGGAGCCATTGAGCAGCTCACCCGCGATCACACCGAGGGTCGCGACCTATTCGAACGCGGTATCCTCAATGCCGCCGAGCTGGCGGCGTGGCCCCGGCGGCATGTGCTGACCCGGGCGGTCGGCGTCCACGAGCGTCCGGCCGTGGATCTGGAGCAGGGCTCGGTGCTCCCGGGCGATGTCTTCGTGATCTGTTCCGACGGGCTCACGGGTCACGTCGCGGATCGCGACATCCTGATGGTGGCTGACACGGCGGAGCCGCGGGGCGCCTGTGATGCTCTGCTCGGACTTACGCTTGAGCGGGGCGCATCCGACAACGTCACCGTCGTCGTCATAAGGTGCGGTGCCCGCACCGACACGGCGGCGGCCGCGATCGGCGACGCCGACATCACGGTCGTGGTGACGGCACAGCCCGCCACAGGAGGCGCCTGATGCGCGAAGAGCGCACCGTCATAGACGCTGGCAGGACCACCCGGGTCGGCCCCGGGACGCGGCTGAGCGACCTCTATGAGATTGACGCGCCCATCGCGACCGGCGGCATGGGCGAGGTCTTTCGCGGGCATGCGATCGAGACCGGCGACACTGTCGCCATCAAGGTCCTGCGCGCGGATTTCGAGGAGAACGACACGGCCCTGACGCTGTTCCGCAAGGAGGCGTCGGCACTTCATCACGTCCACCACGGCGCGGTGGTGCGCTACTTCGTGTTCGCGATCGACCGCCGGCTCGGCCTGCCCTTCCTCGCCATGGAGTATGTCACTGGCGAGTCGCTGGCCGAGCGGCTCAAGCAGGGACCGCTCGCTTTTGAGGCCGTCGATACACTCCGGCGGCGTCTTGCCGGCGGGCTTGGGGCGGCGCATGAGGCCGGGATCGTCCATCGCGACGTGACGCCCGACAACATCATCATCCCGGCCGGCGATCCGGCGCGCGCCAAGCTTATCGATTTCGGAATCGCACGGCTGGCCGAGACGCGGACAGTGATCGGCGACGGCTTCGCCGGCAAGTACGCCTACGTCTCGCCCGAGCAATGTGGCCTGCAGGGGGGCGAGATCACGCCGCGATCCGACATCTACAGCCTCGGCCTCGTGCTGGCGGAGGCAAGCCGCGGGCGCCCCCTCGACATGGTCGGTGGTCAGACCGACTTCATCGCGAAGCGCACGTCGATCCCGGACCTCACCGGCGTCGCCCCGCAACTCGTCCCGCTGCTTGAGCGCATGCTGCAGCCTGACCCGCGCCTGCGTCCCCAGAGCATGGCCGAGGTCGAGGGATGGATCGCGCAGACGCCTACGCGGGACCCGCGGCCAAACAATCCGCGGACATCGAAGCGTGGGCGCCTCGGTCTCGCGATCGGTGGCACGGCTGCCGCCCTGGTGATCGGTCTCGCGGCCATGGCCCTGCTCTGGCCCGAGCGGAAGCCGTCGATGCCGGATGCAGGGCCGCCCCTTGAGGAGACGCCCAGACCCGCGCCAAGACCCACACATAGACCCGTGCCGGGCCGCGTACCAGAAACCGTACCGGGACCCGGTCCGGCCCCATCTGACCCCCAAGCGGATACGACCCGCATGCCGCCTGCTGCCCCGCGGCCCGATCCGGAGCCGCGGCAGCCGGAGCCTTCCGCTCCCCCGGCTCCGCCTGCGCCGCAGCGTTCGCCCCGGACCGGGCCCGAGCCGACGCCGATACCCCTGCCCAATCCCGACGCGACACAGGAGCCAACGATCGATCCGCCTCCCCCGGAACAGCCTCCGGTGGGCCCGACTATGGAGCGGGTTGCTGCCTACATCCATAATTATCGCGGCGGCGCGTGCTTCTTCCTCAGCCCGACCTCCGTGAGCGCCAAGGAAGCGGTCGTCGAGGGTTACGGGACCACGACGCGGCCGTTTGCTGACTTCGACGCGGCGTTCAAGAAGGCATTGGGCTTCGAGGCCAAAATCCAGTTGCGGCAGATCGAACCCGGTCAATGCGGGCTGGTGGATCTGCTCGCCCGACAGGCGCGCGCCAAGACCGCGAGCGTACCGAAGCTGCGGCTGGACAAGGATCGGCTTCGCAGCGGCGAGGAACTGCGTGGTAACGTCGACCTTGGAGAGACTCAGAACGTCACCGTCCTCCTAGTCGAGGGGGATGGTACCGTGCACGACCTTGCACGCTACCTGAAGCGGACCGGCCGCCGGGCAACCTTCGCGGTCAGGCTTGACATCCCGGCCTCGGGAGCGGCCCGCACACAACTCGTGGTCGCGGCCGGGGGACTCGGACCGATCGATGGAGCCGGACCGGCAGACAGCCCGGTGCGGACGATCGACACCCTCGCGCGCGCGATAGATCTTGACCCTGGCTTCGGCCTCGCGGTCCATCAAATCAAGGTCGGGAACTGAGCCATGCGCGCTCCGGCTGAGCCCACACTGACCGAGGAAGCCTGCCTCGACGAAGTCATGCGGCTGCGCTTCGCCGGAGCGCCCTGTGCCGCCTGCGGCGACCGCCAGGGCTTCCTGCGCGAGAGCCGCAACAGGGCCTATTCCTGCCGGTCCTGCGGCCTGAAAATCTTTCCCTGCCAAGGCACGCCGTTCGTCAAGCCGCGCCCCTCCCTGGTGGTGTGGTTCGAGGCTATCGACCTCGTCGCGCGGACGGGAGCGGGGGCGGGCGTGCTGCGTCGCCGCCTGAAGGTCGACCCGCGCACAGCGGCGGATATCGAGGCGGGGATCGGGCGCCTCAAGGCTGCGGCTGATCCGGTCACGGACGCACGCTGGTTTCCGGAGATCGCTACCTTCGTCCACGGCCACCGGGCGGGCGGGCGCCCTGCGGTGCGACGCGATGAGACCGGTCCCGAGACCCTTTGGGAATCGCTGTGTGCGATCGCGTCCCATGCTCCGGCTGGTCATCGGCCGTATCTCGGCCTCGTCGCGATCGCCGCGCTGATGATGGTCGGGGTCGGAGTCGGCTGGCTGATCGTGCCGCAGGCGCCCGAGCCTGACGAGGAAATCGAGCAGGCCACCGCCACGCTCACGTTGGGCGAGGACAAGCCGGTCATTATCGTCAGCGCCGACCTGGCGGCGCAGCTCTACGACGTCACCGACGTCGATGCCGATCCGACCTCGCCCCTTGCTTCATCGATCCGCGTCGCACCGCGGGCTGGCCAGAAGGGTCCGGGGGCCCCCCCCGATGCGCAATCCCTGACGCCGCCGGCCGTGAAGCTTTCGGCGGGCGCCGGCAAATCCCTGGTCGAAGGCGACATCGGCGCCGTCCGGCTGAGCGCCGGCAACCGGCCGGAGCTGGCAGCGTACTCGGCGCTGGCCCAAGAGCTCGAAGGAAACAACTCGCGCAATCCGGACGAACTCCTGGCCTTCGGCCCAATGCGGATCAGGCGCTACCTCGTGGAGAAGATCGTCCGCGCCTCCCGGGCGACGAGCGTCGACCCCGTTCTCCTGATGGCGATCGCCGATAAGGAATCGAGCTTCAAGACCGAGGTCCAGGCGCAGACGTCGTCGGCTTCGGGCTTGTATCAGTTTATCGAGAAGACTTGGATCGGCGTGGTGCGCGAGTTCGGACCACGCTACGGCCTCGCTCAGGAAGCGGCCGTCCTCGCGACGGGCGATATGACCGCGGCGCAGCGCACCCGCATCCTCGACATGCGGCGCGACCCGTATCTGTCGGCCGTACTTGCCGCGGAGATGCTAAAGCGCGACAGCCTGCGCATTGCGCGCCGGATCGGTCGCAATCTCACCGGCGGCGAAGTCTATCTCGTCCATTTCCTCGGGCCCGATGGGGCGGAGCGGATGATCGACGAGGTCACACACAAGCCCGACACGGTGGCGGCGGCGCTTCTGCCGAAGCCCGCGGCGGCCAACCGGCCGATCTTCTATAGCAGCGGCGGCGGCAAGAGCCTGTCGGTGTCGGAGGTCCGCAGCAAGTTCGAGACCATGATCTCCCTGCGCCTCGACCGCTACAGCAGCGTCAAGGCCGTGAGGGTTCCGAACACGCCGGAGCCGCGGATCCTGCCGGCTTCCGCCGGGCAATAGGCCGGCCTGGCGCGCGGTCCCGGCTTCGGCGCGGCGGGCGCTTCAGCCTATCAGCACCGTCGGCAAACCAGCGACGATGACGCCGCCATGCGCGGTCATATCCCCGATGCGCGCGGCCATCTGGCCCCCGATCAGCACGGTCGGCGAACCCTGAACGATCGTGTCCGGCGGCCCCGTACAGACTGCGGTATCGCCGACCCGCGCGGCCAGCAGGTTGCCGATGAGGACCGTCGGGCAGCAGGGCGCCGCAATGGGGCCGCCGACATGGGGAACCACCACAGTGACCATCGGGCAGGTGTGCATATCCGTAATGCGGGCGGCGGGCATTCCCATTCAGCACCTGTCCGGATCTTGGGGGATCAGCCAGACAGCACTGTATCAGAACACCGGGCGAAGCGCAGGTCTCCTCGGATGTGACCATGGCCGGCCCGACGCCCGCCTGCTGACGACCGCCTGCTGGCGCCCACCGACGAGCGCGGCGGCGGTGAGGTCGCAGCCATCGAACCGGATACGGCGGCGTGGCTGCGGACGGCGGTCGGCCTAGATCGGCGGCGCGCCGACCGGTGCATGGCCTCACAAGCGGTAGCCCTCCGGTTACGTCGGGCAGGCATGGGCGTATCGAGGCCACCTTCCACTGCCTCTCGGGCACTTCCACCGCATCGCCGTATCCAACGAGAACTGCGCCCGCAGCGCGGCATGCGAGAAAACGCAAGACGGCTTTCGAACCTGATAAGGCCGTAAGAAATAAAGCGACCGATCACAACACAGCTTTGCTTAAGATAGCGACTTGATCAATTCGTCTTGCTTCATGTAGAATTCGGCTCTGGAAACATCATCGGACTTCACGCGCGGCGGGTCACGCAAGCCATGGCAGTGACGAGGACGGCTCTCGAGGGTTGGAAAGCCAAGGGCTTTGGGGAAGATCCTGAGCCACGAACAGCACCGCAGGGCGGCCTCATGATGTATCGCTGCTGGGGTGGGACGAGTAGCGAATGGGGGACAGGCTACTTCTCGGCGACGAAGCCGGTTTCTGTCGTAGACGCCGAGTTAAGGTACAACATCGTGGATTGGGACAATGCCGTTCGTTTTGTCACGAGCTTCAGTCTAAAAAAGGGATTTCGATATTACATCGGCCCTGTCGCGCACGGACCGCGAGATCTTTCTATACCTGCAATGCAAATCTACGTCGAACCTCCCTTAAACATAAAGATCGATCTGCTCGTATCAAAAGAAATCCTGAAACAGGATGCGACGGTGATATTGTTGAATCATCGAGACACGAAGACAGGCGCAGAGCGCAGCCAAGCTTAAGATGAACAAGCTGCGAAATCAAATCCGGCGCCATTCGACATCCGAAAGGCCAGAGATCGCACGTTGGCCGACCGTGCAGCTCCGGGTGTCCCTCCGTCGGACCTCGTCCTATCAGCCTATCGCTCAGCGCGTCTCTGCCGTGGCAGAACGCAGTCTCTGACCGAGCTGCTCGTGGAACTTGGCCTCATGTAAGGATCCGCTTTGGCTGGTGTCACGACGACCAAATCGCCGCTTCATGACAAGGCCTGCGTGGCCGGCTCCGCGATCCTCGGCGGTATGGTCGGCAGCCCGGTGCCCGTGATCGGCCCCCTATCGGGGGCGGCCGTCGGCGCCATCATCGGCCTCCTCGTCTGCTCGCGCGATGTGGTCAGCAAGCCGATCGGCGACAAGTTCGATTTTCTCTCGGCGATCAGGGAAACGGCCAGTCATGCCGCCATGCAGTCGCGCATGATTGAGGCAATGATCGAACGGAAGATCGCGCCGAACCAGCAATCGGCGGCGGTCATGCTGCGCTATGCGCTCGCAGAAGCGAAAAAGCAGCCTGATCGGTTCTATCAATCCTCCGCTCGCACAGCGATGCCTCCGACCGGCAGGGCCGCGCACGGTCTCGCCGACTTGGCACGCAAGTCGAAAGCGGCAGTCGCGACGGTGGCGTCGTGATGTGGCCCTCGTTGCCAAACCAGACGTTACCGGCCTGACGGCCCGAACCAGCGCAGGGGCGAAGGAAGGCGGGTGGAGCGAACCTGCCTGTGATGCCCGAGCCTCACATTGACCGCCGTGGACGAGCGACCCGCCTCAGGGAGACGTCGATCAGGCTTTGCGCGCCGTAACGATCAGGCCCCGGACTGGCTCGCCGCGCTCCATGCGCAAGCTCTCCTGCTGGATGCCCGGGACTGATAATCCAACCGCCGCGAGGCAGCGCGCCACGTAATTCCGCGCGTGACTGTAGCGCCCGTGCGGATTGAGCACGAACCCGTCGCCCTCGCCTTCCTCGACGCTGAAGATCACCCATCCGCCGGCTCGGAGCGCTCCGGCCGCGGCGGAAAGCACTGGTTCGAGGGGGCCGAAATAGCAGAGCGTGTCGGCCGAGACGATCAGGTCGTAGGCGTCCGGCCGGTCGGCGAGGTGGCGCGTCAGCTCGTCCACCTCCAGGCGATCGTAGCAGCCGCGCTGTCGCGCTTTGTCGAGCATCCGCCCGGACAGGTCGACGCCTGTCAGGTGGCGTGCGTGCGCCTGGAGCGCCGGCCCGCACAGGCCGGTCCCGCAGCCGGCGTCGAGGACATCGAGATCGGCGTGCCGATCATGCACGGCGTCGACGGCTGCCGCGACCAGGGCGGGCGCCCGATAGTCGAGGAGCGCCAGCTTGTGATCGAAACTCGCCGCGAATCCGTCGAACAAGGCAGTCACGTATCGGTCGCTGGCACGGGCGGGGATCTTCTCCCCCGAGATCGCAGCCAAGAGGTGTTGAGCGGATGGGTCATCCGGTTCCTCCCGCAGCCAGTCCCGCAGGAGGGCCAGAGCTCGGTCGTGCTCGCGCGTCGCCGCGTAAGCCGCCACGAGAAATCGGCGGGTCCCCGCATTGGCAGGTTCGAGTTCCAGCGCCCGCGTGTGAGCGGCAATCGCCTCGTCAATCCGCCCCAGGCTGGCGAGGAGGCGACCGAGGTTGTTCCACACGTCGCGGTGGTCCTGCCCGATCGCAAGGGCCTCACGATAGATCGCCTCGGCCTCCTCAGGACGGCGCAGCACGCGCAGGGCCACGCCCAGGTTGTTGCGCGCATCGATTTCGTCCGGCCGGAGCATGATCGCCGTGGTGTACGCCTTGATCGCGAGGTCGGGCCGATCGAGTTCGAAGAGGATGTTGCCGAGGTTGATATGCGCGCTGGGATCTTCCGGCTCGAGCTCGATCGAGTGGCGAATCAGTCGAATGGCCTCGCGGGGCCGGTTCGTCTGATGATTGAGCACCCCGTAGAGGTGAAGGGCGGCCGCGTGATCGGGCGCGATCTGAAGGATGCGCTGATAGAGCGCTTCGGCTACCGGAGCATCGCCGGCGCGGTGGGCGCGGGCCGCGATCTCCAGCGCTTCCTCAACGCTGAGTTCGCCACCCGCTCCCCCGGATCCGACGCTGTCCATATGCGGCCTCCGATCCAAGCGCCCGTGCGAATATCGGGGCGCGGACAAACTCGCGCGCGAATTTCATTTGCCTACAGGCGGAGGTCAAGATGATGGTATACCTCGAACCGGTTCGGCGAGGCGCCCTGCCCGGATGGCGACATCTGTCGATCCCCCGTTGCGGAATGCCGGTGTAGCCCGTCTGCTGTGGCTGAACCCATATCCGCGCACCCACGACCGACCGGACACCGCAGTGCGCGCTCAATGCCGCTGGGGCACAGTCAATCCATGTTTAGTCGCATTGTTATGGACAAATTGGCGATCGTCATCGCAGAGCGTCCGGCTCCGTGCTGTGTGCGAGACTACTTTGCCAGGAGACGTGACGTGGGGGCGTGGGCGTGACCTTGAGCCGAAGCCAGAGGCGTCCGCTGGCACGCGCTGCACAACCCGCTGATCGGCCCCGGAAGCCGCGCCCCTGGGCCCTGCTCGCGGTCTGCGTCATCTGGGGGCTCGCCAGCACCGGCTATGCGGTGATGCAGGTCTCCACGATCAACCGGCTGACCGACGAGGCCGTCGTGCGTCAGGCGGAAACCGAGAGTAAAGTCCGGGCCCTGACACGCAGGTTGGTCGGCGCCGCGAGCAGCCAAGCTCTGGAACAGGACGGCTTGGCGGAACGTCTGACGGACATCATCACGCGTCAGGTCGAATTGGAGAACCGCGACGCCGCGCTCGCATCCACACTGGACCGGGCGCTCGCCGGCACGGCGCCCACCCCGGCCGGCGTGCCTGGCCGAACCGAAGAGCCGGTTCCGCCACAGCCCCTCCGGAAGGGGGCGGCCACAGAGCGCATGTTTGCGGACGGGACGCTGCGCGAGCAGTTCGACGCGATCGAGGCCCGCCTCGGTCGGCTGGATGCGCACCAGCTCGAGACGGTGGGGCGCTTTCGCGTTCTGGCACGCGAGCGGATCCAGCGCGTGCGCTCGGCGTTCGAGGCGTTGCAATTGCCCATTGCCGCAGAGCCCGAAAATCCCAGGCCGCGCGTTGATCCGAGCCCGCCCGCATCATCGTTCGGGCGTGCGCTGAGCGGCGCCGACGCTGCGCTCGTGGAAGCCGGACGTTGGCAGGCGCTTTCCGAGACCGTACCGCTGCGGGCCCCGATCACCGGAGACGTCAGCAAATCCAGCAATTTCGGCCTGCGCGCGGACCCGTTTACCGGTGAGCGCCGGATGCATGCGGGCATGGACTTCCGCAGTCCGGTCGGCACGGCCGTGCACGCCACGGCGAGCGGCCGGGTCGTCACCGCCGGCGTGACCGGCGGCTACGGCACATTGGTCGAACTCGACCACGGGCACGGACTGGTCACCCGTTACGCTCACCTTTCAAACAGCAGCGTCAGCGTAGGCCAGGATGTGGCCGCCGGCGCGATCGTTGGGTCGGTCGGCTCGACCGGCCGCTCGACAGGTCCCCACCTCCACTATGAGACCCGTCTGTCCGGCAATCCGCTCGATCCGCTCCGCTTCCTGACTGCAGGCGAGACGATGCTCAGAGTCCCCGAACGCACGAACTCGCCTCCCGAGGTCGACACAGCCGAGCCGGCGGATTGAGACGCTTGCAGCGATCTACCGAAGCTGGGAACGTCGACCCACATCCATGCCATCGCCGTATCCAAGTGTGTCCAACCTCGCCCCAATCCGGGGAACTTTTTGGGAATGTCAAACCTCATCACAGGACCAAAGCCTAAGGGATGATTTCGGACGCGATTGCGCGATGGAAGGCGTCGCTGCTTGATTTGAGTGCTTCGTCTGTGCGGCGAGGACTGTCAGCGGCCGCGGTGCTTGCGAGGAAATCCGTGATCCGTCCCGGACGCGAACGTCATACATGCGGGCCGCGGATACAGCGATCACGCCCCATTATCGTCTGTTGACGTTGGATACACTAGTCACGAAGACAATCTTTCACGATGATAGGTCAGCGGCGGAGCCTCAGCTGGCGACTCAGAGGATCCCGGACGATCTGTGAGCTTCAGGGTGATGGGGATGACTCCAGGACAGATCCCGGCGGCAATCGGTGGCGCGTTACTATTTGTGGCGGCCGTAGCTGTGGGCTCCTTCGTGATCGTCAGCGTGTCGCCCGACGAGCGCAGGTCCGTCTCGAATGCACAGCAAGGCTTGCTGATGGAAGGCATGGCCGCGACCAAGCCATTCGAAGCCGCTCCGCTAACTGCAACTGTGGGGCATCGTTTGCAGCCGAATGCTCTGGCCCTATCGCTTGCACCGAATCCAGGTCTTACCGACTCCCCGCCCCCCGCCGAGACGAGACCTGACGTCACGCCGAAGTTGGGCTCGTCGAGCCATCAGACGAACGCATCCGTGAATGGTTCAACTGGTGAGTTCAATACGTCTGAGCCCTTGCAAGTGCGCCGGCCTGATCCAAAGCCATCCTCCCGTCCTTCGATCCCTGCGCCTCGAGTCTCGCTGCCCATCCAGGCCGCGCCGCCCGCTTTGCAACCGCATGTCGAAGGGATGTTGACGGCTGTTGAGATCCGTCGAATGCGTTTATCCTTGCGGCTCACGCGAGAACAGGAGCCCTACTGGTACCCGGTTGAGCAGGCTTTGATGGAGATTAGCGTGCAGCAAGCCGCGATGGTCCGTGCAGGCCAAGACCCAAAGGATGCTTTCGGCATCGGGGCAGGGATGCGAGTCTACTCGGCAGCTCGTCCGCTCCTTGATCAATTGCGGGAGGACCAGAAGGCGTTGGTGCGCGCGCGCGCGCGGGCCATGGGTTTTGGCTCAATTGCTAGTTCGATCTGACGATGTGGTTGATTTTTGGCGACCGCCTCTAGC
>NZ_JALNUL010000036.1:0-43260 GCF_026540775.1 Methylobacterium sp. GC_Met_3 | reverse complement strand
CTAGGCGGAAAGCCTCAGGATCACCGCGGACGATCCGGCGATGTGAGCCAAGGTGACCAGCACCGACCCGGTATGAAGCACGCCGAAACGTCTACGATTGCCCATGTCGGTCGCCCCGTTGATGGCCGGCATGAGGATTTGGCGCGCGAGGAGTGCCGTGACGGCGATGAGCCCCAAAATGAGAGCGGAGGTCCTATCGATGCTGGCTGTCAGCGCTGCGCCGAAGAGGGCGCACCCTATGACGAAAACGTAGAAGTGCGGGAAGGCGCGGCGCAGGAGCGGGCCTGCCGCGTCGGCGGGCAGGGCGCTAAACAAGAACGCGGCGAAGCCGAATGAGTACAGGATCATCCCGCCGAACAGGAGGGCGGTCAGGAGGATAGCTGTTTGCGAGAGCATCGGTTTCAAGCCTTATGATTTTCTGATCGCCCTTGCGGGTGGCGTTCGGTTCCCTCGGCCCCATCGATGCCGTGCTCCTTCCTCGGGAGAATACTCCCTTGCTTCACGAGCGAGGTGGGGGGCGACGCTCAGATCGAGTCTTTCAGTGTCTGTTTAGTGCAGGCAGTGAACACGTCGCTGATCGCCAAGTTGGCATGCGCGTCCATGCCCGAAGCGGCATTTAGGCAGGACAACACATCCTTGCGCGGAGCACCTCCTCCGCCGGATTTCTCCAACTGCTGCATAAGGCGGTCCCGGTCGACGCCCGGTGCGGCGCTCCAATCACGCAAAGTATCCTGCGGTTGCAAGGCCAGGGCTGGCGTTGCAACCGACGTCAGTATCAAAATCACTAAAGAGCGAACCGGCATCTTCGAGGCCCCTCGGTTAGGGTGGTCCAAGAACAATCAAAGTCCCCAACATTTGTTTGCATCACAGGGCGTAGTGACTAAGCATTGCTGAGGCGGGTTAGAACGAGAAACAATTTCTTCGCTAGCATCACCGGTGGCGAAGAGTGACTCGCCCTGGTCCTCCCTGGACAGTGAGCCATATTCCAGGTCGTGCCTGCACTATCTGTGAAGCCGAACCGCATTGACTATGCGCCTTGGCAGCGCACGTGACCTGCACGGGTACCCGGACCTATGACCGCTTTCGCGCAGCGCTGGCAGCAATCTGTAGGCCTACGTTGGGTCGAAAGCAGCTCCCCCCTTACGGATATCAAGCGCTCGGCTTGTAATCATAGCTTGGCTATCAGCCCTTCGTTGTAAAAGTCGTCGCCGGCTTCTGCTCACCACCGCCTAACCAACCGCGGACGGTGCCGAGGATATCGCTTGGAATTACCACCCACGACGGCAGGAAGCCCGATGCGCTGCCGTTCCAGCGGCCAGCGAGCGTCTGCCTTGCCTGCGCGTCCGACCGGCGGATCTCCATGTCGAGGATCCGCTCCTGGATCGGCAGCGTGGCAAGCTGCGCCTGGGCCGACTGCGCCCGCTTGTTGGCCATAAACGTATCGTCGATCGCCGCCTGGATCGCGGTATTCTCGAAGTTCAGCTCGTCGGCAAAGCCCAGCGTTGTCACGGTGATGCCCATCGGCGCGAACTGGTCGATTACAGCCTTCTCGACGGCGGCCATGATCTCGGCCTTCTGACGGATCGCGTCATCGGTCGAGCGACGGCCAAACTCCCGCGCGAGCGCTGCCTGCACAGTGCGATGGACGTTGCCGTCGACCACCTCGGCTAGCGATCGGCCGTAGAGGACCGAGGCGAAGCGCGCCTCGTCCGTGTCCTGGGCCGAGGGCTTGGTACCGAACCAGTACAGGAACTTGGCTGCGTCCTCTTCCTTTACGAAGGCGGAGATCACCACCGAGGTCGAGAGCCCGATCGAGTCGGCGGTCTCGAAGCGGAAGCCCTGATCGGCGGCCGAAGTGCCCCGGTTGGACGAGGTCGTCCACTCGCGCGAGACGGGCGTTCGGTCGACGATGATCAAACGCGCGGCTGGCACATAATAGTCTGACAGCGTGCCGGTGTTGGGCAGCTTGGTGTGCGGGATCTGGACACGCTTGGCCGCGACCTTGCTCTCGGAGAGGAAGCGCTCCGAGCCAAACTGCGCCTGCGTTGTCTTCGTGTCCCCGCTCTCCGGGATCACAAAGGCTGATTGGTTCGGTAGGATCTCGATGTACTCGCCGTAGTCGTACTTGCTGAAGTAGGCGCGCGCGGGCTCGGGCGCTGCGGCAGAGGCAAGGCCCAGGACCAAGACGGCGAGTGGCACCCGGCGGGCGGGAGCCAGCCAGATCACTGCTAGAACGGCGAGGAGTGCCAGGAACGGCAGCGTGGAGCCGCCGGCGAGGTCGGCCGCGATCTGCGTCTTCAACGGAGCGATGTCGCTGTCGGACAGCTGATCGACGGCGATGCGACCCGCGGTCATGGCGGCCTCGGTCGAGGCGAGCCGAGGCAGGCCGGCGAAAATGGCCAGGGCGCCGAGCGAGAGGCCGGCGCGGATGAGGGTGGACATGAGAAGTCTCGATCGTTCAATGCCCATGACGGGCGACGGCAATATCAGTGTTCGGGATACGCTTGCTCAGTGGGGCTTCAACGAAGCTCGGCCTTGAGCCGAGCGAGCGTCGCATGGAACTTTTCGCACCTGCGTAAAGGTTGCCGAGCGGGTCTGGTCAGGCTAGTCGCTCGCGGGTTGCAGCCCAGTCCCTCGGGTCGATCTTCCTGACATCCGGTAAGATCGGACTTTCATGCGTCCGCTTCTGGTGACCGAGGAAGATCAACCTTACGACAGAATTGGGTTGGTTGGAGAGCGTCTGCTTTCGTGGTCGCCCGCCTCCGAAGCGGACCGGCAGCTTTCGGCCAGACTCCGCCATGCCAGATCCCCGATGATCGCAAAAGCGGTCGTTCGGCTCTGCGCCCTTTGCCGCCGCTCTGCTGCCTTCAAACGCTGCTCCGAAGCGGATATACGATCCGACCACAAATGGGCAGCCCTGGAAAGCTGGCTGCAAGCGCGGCGCCGAGCGAGCGCTTAAACTACATTGGGTCTCAGTGCAGTTTGGAACCGCGGCACGTCACGTGCCTTCGACGCTCTGAGAACGCAGCCAGCGCGCGATCGCCTCGATCACATGAGCCTGCTCGGAACCGGTTAATTCCCGCCCCGTCGGAATGCCGTACCACTTGGCCAAACAGCCACGGCAGCACGTCGCCGTCGCATGCTGCGCCGTGAAGACCGGATGACCGCGAAAGGACGTCTGCTTGCCATCATTCGTCGGCGCGGCTGGCGCGAGGCGCCGTTTGACGAAGTCCCGTGCATGCTCGAGAACCGTCGGGAGACCCTTGTCGCGCAGGTAGTTCTGGTCGGCAGTCGCCAGCCGAAATCGCTGACGGAAGGCGGATTGCGGCAGGCGATCGAAAACGTCTTCAAGCGCTCGCATGCGCAACTACACTCGTTCAACCGCCGCGCATCTGACCGGCACGGCTCATCAGCCTACGCAGCAACCGATGCGCACACCAGAGTCTATCATGATTGGCACCGCGGGCTGGAGCCTGGCGAAAGCCTACGCGCCTCATTTCCCGCGAGACGGCAGCCATCTGGAGCGGTACGCGCAGCGCTTCTCGACCGTCGAGATCAACACGTCCTTCTACCGGCCGCATCGCATTGCGACCTACGAGAAATGGGCTGCTGCGGTACCGGCCGGATTTCGGTTCGCCGTGAAGGTGCCACGGGCAATCACGCATGAGCGGCGCCTGATCGATGTGGAAGAGGTCCTGGCCCGCTTCCTGGCTGAGGTGGCGGGCCTCGGACCGAAGCTCGGGCCGCTGCTGCTTCAGCTTCCGCCGAGTCTAGCGTTCGACAGGGCGTCTGCCGATCCGTTCCTGGCGACCTTCAGGCGGAGCTTTGCCGGCGACATCGTCTGTGAACCACGCCACGCGACTTGGTTTACGCAGGACGTCGATGAAGTCCTTTGCGAACTTGCGATTGCCCGGGTCGCTGCCGATCCCGCTCCCATCCCGGATGCAGGCAGGCCTGGCGGTTGGCTGGATCTCGCCTATTACCGGCTCCATGGCTCTCCGAGCATGTACCGTTCAGCATATGAGCCGCCCGTTCTCATCCAGATCGCCGAGCGCCTGCATCAGAAGAACGTCCAAGGAGGTCGGGCGTGGTGTATTTTCGACAACACCGCAGAGTTCGCGGCCATTGGTAATGCTTTAGAGACACTTGCGCTCTCTAAATCGGGCGAGCCACCACCAACGTCAATTATGGGTCGATAGGAGGTCGTCCGCTTTTCCGGCTGGCCGGCTCCGAAGCGGACTGGCTGCTTTCGGCCAAACCCTGCCATTCTAGACCGCGGCTTCGCGCCCAACCCGGACATCCTGCCGCAATGAAGTGCTTCCCGGAAGCGGACGTCTCGCTCGTCCGCGTGCATCTGCGCGTCAGCGTACCAGGCCCGCGCTCGACGACGCGCAGGCCGTTGGGGACGTTGGCACCACCTTCCTCTGCAGAGCCAGGCCGACGCCGCTCAGCGTCAGGACAAAGGCGAGCATCTGTCGAGATCCGATCGTCTCATGTAGCACCAGCGCAGCCGCGGCCGTGCCGATAATCGGCACCAACAGCATGCCCGTCGTCGCCATACTGGTCGGCAGCCGGCGTAGGGCGGCCTGCCAGCTAAGGTAGCAGAGCGCGAGCGGGCCGATCGCCATGTAGCTGATGCCGGCCAGGCTCGGCAGGCTCAGGCCCTTGATGTCGGAAGCCTCGGTGAACAAGCTGATTAGCGTCATCGCCAGGCAGCCGAGCCCGACCTGCCACGCGGTGAGTGCGATCGGTGGTAAGCCGATCGGCCTTCGCTCAAGGATCGTTCCCAGCGCGAACAGGATGGCAGCGGCCAGGGCGAGGGCGATGCCGGGCGCCTTCCGAAGGATCAGACCGGTTCCGATGCCGTCGACGAGGACGCAGATACCGAGGATGCCGAGTGCCAGGGCTGCGAACCCGCGCTGGTCCGGACGCTCGCCGCGCAGAACCCAGGCGAGAAGCACGGCCCAGACCGGCATTGAGTACGCCAGGAGCGCCCCCTCCGGCACGGTGAGCCATCTCAGGGACAGACCGGTGAAACCCATCCAGGCGAAGACGTTGATCGCGGCGGCGAGACCGAGCCGTCCGAAAAGAACGCGCGGCACCGTCAGGCGCTCACCGCGCCTGTAGGCGAGAAGGCCCAGTCCGGAGGCCGCAATGAGACCGGCGACGCCCCGCGCGAACAGCGGCGGCCAGTCCTGAAGGACCAGCTTGAGCACCGGCCAGTTCAGGCCCCAGCCCGTCGCCGTAGCAAGGAGGAAGAGCCGTCCGGCCTGCGTGCGTGTCAGATGAGGGAGTCGCACGAGGTCCGGGCTTCCTTATTTCTCGACGAAGGCCTTCTCGATCACGTAGTGGGCCGCCTCGCCGTGGTTACCTTCTTCGTAACCGCGGGAGGTCAGGAGCTCCCGGGTGTCGCGGATCATGTCGGGGCTGCCGCAGAGCATGAAGCGGTCGTTCTCGATCGCCATCTCCGGCAGGCCGATGTCGGAGAAGAGCTTGCCCGAGACCATCAAGTCGGTGATCCGGCCGCGGTTGCGGAACGGCTCGCGGGTCACGGTCGGGTAGTAGATCAGCTGCTGCGCGATCATCTCGCCCAGGAACTCATGGCGGGGCAGCGTCTCCGTGATGGTCTCGCCGTAGGCGAGCTCCTGCACCTGCCGGCAGCCATGGACCAGCACGACCTTCTTGAACCGGTCGTAGGTCTCGGGATCCTTGATGATCGACAGGAAGGGCGCCAGCCCCGTGCCGGTGCCGAGCAGGTAGAGGTGCCGGCCGGGCAGCAGGTTGTCGAGCACCAGGGTGCCGGTGGGCTTCTTGCCGATGATGATCGGGTCGCCAACCTTGAGGTGCTGGAGCTTCGAGGTCAGCGGCCCGTCCTGGACCTTGATCGAGAAGAACTCCAGCTCCTCCTCGTAATTGGCCGAGACCACCGAATAGGCGCGCAGCAGCGGCCGCCCCTCGACCTCAAGGCCGATCATGGTGAACTCGCCGTTGCGGAAACGGAACGCCGGATCACGGGTGGTGCGGAACGAGAACAGGTTGTTGGTCCAGTGGTGGACCGACAGGACGCGCTCCTCGTGAAACTTGCTCATGACTCTTTCGTCCTTACTCAGGCGACCGCCGGATCCGCATTCCCGAACGCTTCGAGCAGCTTGCCGTCGCGGCCGTCCCACGCCGCCGCGTCGCCGGCCGGCTCGGTCTTCTCGGAGATGTTGGGCCAGAGGTCGGCGTACTTGGCGTTGAAGGCCTTCCAGCCTGCCGTTCCCGGCTCCGTATCGGCCTTGATGGCATCGGCCGGGCACTCCGGCTCGCACACGCCACAGTCGATGCATTCGTCCGGCTTGATCACCAGCATTGTGTCACCGACGTAGAAGCAGTCGACCGGACAGACCTCGACGCAGTCAGTGTACTTGCAGCGGATGCAGTTCTCGGTGACGACGTAGGTCATGGCTTCACCCGTTGGCGCGGAGCTCAGAGTAGCGCGGCGAGATCCTGGCCCTCGACATCGATGGCTAGGCCCTTCATCGCCTCGGCGCTGACCTCCCCGCCCATCGCGCGGATGCTCTCCTCGCGGATCAGCGACATGAGCCCCCGGCGCAGGCCCAGGAACTCGGAGGACAGAGTCAGGGCTGGCTGCCGCGGTCGGGGCAGCGGCACCACGATCTCGGCCTTGATGCTCCCGGGACGGGCGGTCATCACGTAGACGCGGTCGGAGAGGAAGATCGCCTCGTCGATGTCGTGGGTCACGAACAGCACCGAGATCTTCAGGCGCTGCCACATGTTGGTGAGGATTTGCTGCATGATCAGCCGGGTCTGCGCGTCGAGGGCGCCGAACGGCTCGTCGAGCAGGAGGATGCGCGGACCGGTGGCCAGCGCACGCACGATGCCGACGCGCTGCTTCATCCCGCCTGACAGTCGGTCGGGGTAGTGGTTCTCGAACGGCGTGAGACCGGCGAGGCCTAGGAGCGTGCGCGCCTGTCGCTCGCGTTCGCCGCGCCTGAGTCCCTTCATCTTCAGGCCGAACTCGACGTTTTCGCGCACCGTCTTCCATGGGAAGAGTGAGTACTGCTGGAAGATCATGCCCCGGTCCGCGCTCGGCCCCGAGATCGCCTCACCGTCGACGGTCACCCGTCCCGACGATGGCTTGAGAAAACCGGCCAGGGCGTTGAGCAGCGTCGACTTCCCGCAACCGGATGGGCCGATGATCGATACGAACTCGCCGGGCTTCACCGTGAGTGACGTATTCGAGACGGCCTCGACGGCGCCTTCCATCGTCTCGTACCGCAGGCAGAAGTCGCGGACCTCGATCAGGCCCCGGCTCGGCTCGGGCATGGCAGGCTCCTCGATTGATGGGGGCGGGCATCCGCCGCGTGAGGCGACGCACCACGGAGGGAGGCGCGGTCGTCGGGCTCGTCGGGTATCCTACCGGGCGGAAGCCCAGGGCATGACGAGGCGGCCCACGAGCCGGATCGCGAAGCTCGAACCGAGCCCGAGCAACCCGATCGTGATCATGCCGAGCGCGATGTCTGGGTACTGGACCAGGGAGTAGGCCTCCCAGGTGAAGTAGCCGATGCCGAACTGGCCGGAGATCATCTCGGCGGCGATCAGCGAGACCCAGGCCACGCCCATGCCGACCGTCAGCCCGGTGAAGATCTGCGGCAATGAGGCTGGCAGGTAGACCTCGCGGAACACCGCTACTTCCCTGGCTCCGAGACACCGTGCAGCACGCACCAGCACCGGGTCGACCTGCACCATGCCCTGGAGGGTGTTGATCAGAATCGGGAAGAACGAGCCGAGGAAGGTGATGAAGATGATTGATCCCTCGTTCGTCGGCCAGAGCATGATCGCCATCGGAACCCAGGCGATGGCCGGGATCGGCCGCAGCACCTCGCAGATCGGGAAGGCAATCTCGCGCAGGAGGTGATAGCGGCCCATGAGGAGGCCGAGCGGGACGGCGACACCGCCGGCCAGGAGAAAGCCGAACAGGATCCGGCGGCAGGAGATGAGTACGTGGTCGCCGAAGACCGGGTTGTGCAGAGCGATCACCGCCCGGCCCACGACGTCCATCGGCGTGGGTATGTTCAGGAACCGCACGTAGAAGGTAACGCGGTTGGCAGTCAGATACTGCCAGAGGGCGACGAATAGGATGAGCGACGCGAGCCCGATCAGCGCGGCGCGGAACTCACCATGGTGCAGGCGAAGCCAGCGGCGGGTGCGTCCGGTCGTGGGTTGGGAAGACGCGGACGGCGGCGCGAGGGTCGCCGTCCGCGGCGGCTCGGGCTCGGCGGTGGACCGGAGGGCGACAGCTTCCATAAGGGTCTAGCCTCCCGTCACAGCGGCCTTGAGGGCCTCGTCGTAGGGCATCACCTTGCCGCCGCCCTGAGCCGCGGTTTCGGCATCCTGCTTCAGCAGGAAGGGCGCGATGCCGCCCTTGCTGTCGACCACGTAGAAGGCCTCGCGGGCGAACAGCTTGATGCCGCGGGCGGTGTCGAAGACGTAGGCGACGTCGACGGGCTGCCCCTTGGTCTTCATCTCGTTCAGCGCGCCGAGCGTGCAGGCGGCGCTGGAATAGGGCTGTATCGCGCCGCCTTTCACCCAGATCTCGCCGGCCTTACGCGGCTCGGTGATCGGCTTCTTGCAGAACGTGTCCTCGCCGCTCACCTCGTAGTTGGCGGTGCTCGCGCGCTGCTGCTCGTAGTCGAGACCGCGCTCGGCGAAGACCTTGCGCAGATACGCGTCGTCGACCCACGGGCCGACGTCGAACTCCTTGATCCGGTCGAGCTTCTGCAGGACCTTCACGTCCTCGCGTGCGGCGTCGATCAGCTGCGGCTTGATTGTGGGATCGATGGTCATGATCCCACCGGGCCCGAGGAAGATGTAGACCACCTCCTTGTCGGTGCCGGTCCACGCCGCGATCTGCTCGGCGGCGCGCTTCGGGTCTGCCTTGACCCAGGCGTCGGCGTCGAGCACCGCCTTGACGTAGGCCTCGACGATTTCGGGGTATTGCTTGGCGAAATCGGTGCGCACGACGACGCCGTGCCAGGTCGGCAGCTTGGTCTCGACACCGTCGAACACCTTACGGGCGAAGCCGCGGAACGGCAGCAGCTCGGCGAAGGGGACGAAATCGGCGTGCGCGTCGATCTTCTTCTCCTGAAGGTTGGTCGAACCGACCTCCGGGCTCTGGCTCACGAGGCGGAAGTAGGTGGCTGGGTAGCCCTTGTCCTGTAGCGCCTTCAGAACCATGCCGTGGGCGGCAGAACCGAAAGGCACGCTGACTACCTTTCCTTTCAGGTCCTCGAAGGAGAAGTATTCGGAGTCCTTGTTGACGACGATGCCATTGCCGGAACCGTAGAGGTTGTACGCCGCGACCGCGATCAGCTGCGACTTGCTCTCGGGATTGTTCTGGAAGGTGGCGCCGTTGACGACCAACGGGTAATCGCCCATGGCGCCGAACTGAAGCTTGCCGGCCATCATGCCGTTCGTGACCGGCGGCCCAGAGGTGAAGTTCTGCCAGTCGAGCTGGATGGTCTTGTCGGCGTACTTCCCGGTCCTGGGCAGGTACTTCTCGAGCAGCTTGAGCTGTCGGATAACCACCCCCACGGTCGCGGTGTTGGTCGTCGTGTCCTGCGTACCGATGCCGACAGTTAGGGTCTCAGCGCGGGCCGGCGTACCGATCCCGGTGCCGGTGAGTGCGAGAAGCGCGAGAGCGGATACTGATCCGAGCCCGGGGAACCGTCTTGCCATCGCCCGCTCCGTCATGTCGGTCCGATGCCGCAACGACATCGAGGGCATGATCGGACTTGGAGACGAGTTCGATCAAACACTGAGAGCGCGCGCGGGTCGATTAGTTGCGCAAAAAGGTTGTGTCGGCCCGGATGTGCTGTCGATTTGAGCGGGAAGCTTCGGATTTAAGCGCATTCCTCGCCGCCACGCATCTGCGCTAGGATCTCAGGGCGCAGCACGACGATCTGCGTGCGCCGTGTCGCAACGACCCCTTGCTCCGAAAGGCGCTTCAGGCTGATCGTTACCCATTGCCGGGTGGCGCCGACCATGTGTGCGAGGTCGGCGTGGGTAAAAGTCGCCGCGATTACGGTCCCGTCCTCCTCCGGCACGCCGTAGAGATCGCACAGGTGCAGGATGAGATGGGCGAGACGCTCCGTGATTGAGCGAGTCCCGAGCATCTGGGCTAGGGTCGAGTAGCAGCGGCCCTTGAAGGTCAGGCCGTCGATGACCCCGATCGCAAGCGTCGGGATCTGCGTCACGAGCTGCTTGAGGGCCTTGCCCGGCAGGTGTAGCACGCTGGAATTGCTCGCCGCCATGCCCGACCACTTGTGAAGGCCGGTGCCAAATACGTCGGGACCGCCGACGAAGTTGCCGGGGTACCAGTAGGCCAGCGTGATCTCGCGACCGGAAGGCGCCGCGTAGAAGACCCGGATGCGGCCGCTCTCGACGATCCAGATCCCGTCGTTCGGCGTCTCCTGCGTGAACAGGGTCGCGCCGCGGTAGAGTACACGGCGTCGCCCCTTCTCCATGACGAGGGCAAGCTCGCGTTCGGTCAATCCGTCGAGCAGCGGGCGCTGGCCAGCGCCAGGCCTGGGTGCCGCCTCGGACAGCAGAAGGGCGTTCGCCTGGGTGTGCAGCCCCGCCGGGGCCTGAGACGGGCGTATCGGCGCCGTGGTCTGCATCGCCATCTCCTGCGTCTTGCAGGGATGTCGCCGCAAACCCTGTACCAGCTCTAAACTATCCCTGATCGCATGCGGCGTCCCGCTGTCGGCGAGCCGTCCGTGAACGCCCTGCGGCGTCTCACCCAAAGGAGAGGGGCGCCGCATCAAACGTCGTCGGTTGGATTGGTCAGGGGCGTCCCTGGCAGCGCCCGATGGCCCATTGGATGAGCTTGCGGACGTCGGGATCTGGATCGTTGGAGGACGCCTCAAGGGCAGCGAGACCGCGTGGGTCGGCGATCTCGCCGAGGGCCGCGGCGGACTCCTTGCGCAGGTTACTCACCTCCGAAGTCAGTGCGCGCCCCAGGACTTCGACCGCAGCCGAGGCTTTGATCCGGCCCAGAGCGTTGGCGGCCTTGATACGGACCTGCCAGACGGGATCGTTCATCGCCGTGATCAGGGGGGGCGTCGCCTCGGGCAGCCGGATCTTGGCGCACGAGACTGCTGCCTCCTCGCGCACCTGCCAGTTGTCGTCAGACAAGCCAGCGATCAACGTGGAGACGCCTGGGCCACCGGGTCGCAGGAAGACCAGCGCCGCCATCGTCGCGCGCCGGACGGTCGGGTCGGGATCGCCTGCGGTGGCGATCAGCGCAGGCAGCGCTTCCTCGGCCTTGAGATAGCCGATGACGCCGAGGCCCTCGCGGCGAACCTCAGGCGCCGAACTCTGGAGCGCCTTCAATGCGGCCGACAGGGCATCCGGCAGGAGGAGCTCGCGCAGCGCCCGCAGGGCGGACGCCTGCACGAAGGGGTCAGCGTGCTCGGCGCGCTCGATCAGCAGCGGACCGCAGGTCGGCTCCTTCTTCTCGGCGAGGGTGTCGGCGGCGGTGCGCCGCACGGCCTCGTCGGCGTCCTCCAGGGAGCGCACCAGGCCCTCGACGACGTCCGCGCCGTCGTGCTCGTCCAGGGCCCTGGCGGCGGCAGCACGAACGGTGGCGTCCGGGTCGCCGAGACCCTTCAGAAGCAGGACCTTCGCCTCGGGGCCGACAGCCTCGGCGAGCTCCATCATAGCGACGCGCCGGACGACCGCATCGGCGCTGGCGCAGCGCTCGGCCACGTCATCGAGGTCGTCGTCGAAGGAATCGAATACGGGGCTCATGGTCGGCCTCAGCGCAGCAGGTACGGGATGTTGACCTTGACTGCGTTCGTCGGGCAGTCGACCTCGCACGGCATGCAGTACCAGCACTCGTCGTACTTCATGTAGGCCTTCTGCCGCGTCTCATCGATCGCGAGGATGTCGAGCGGGCAGACGTCAACGCAGACGCGGCAGCCCTTCTCGGCGATGCACTTCTCGTCGTCGATGACGACCGCGGCACTGCTGGCCTGATTGATGATCGGCATGGATCGATCTCCGGTTCTTGGGAGGGCTACTCGGCGGCGGCCGGCGTCTTGATGCGGAGCTGGTGGTAGGCGCTCATCTCCTCGGCGGCGACCGGCACGATGAACGGGTCGACCGCGCGCTTGGCGTGGGCCATCCGGCCCTGACCGTCCTTGAACAGGACGGTGTGGCAGTTCCAGTTCGCGTCGTCGGTTTCGGGGTGATCGACGCGCAGGTGGTAGAAGCCCCAGCGGCTCTCGGTGCGATAGAGCGAGGCCGCGGCAGCCATGTCGGCGCAGTCGAGGATCGTCTGCATCTCCAGAGCCCGGTGCAACTCGTGCGGGTCGCGGGCGCAGAGCAGGTCTAGGTCCTCGCGGATCTCGGCGAAGCGGCGCTGTCCAAGTTCCATCTTGGCCGTCACCTTCGGCGGCTCGAGGTAATCGTTGACGAGGCGGCGCGTCTTGAACTCCATCTCATGAGGCGTGAGGCCGTCGTCGCGCCGGGTCGGGGCCAGGACCCGCTCGCGCTCGGCGGTGATATCGGCCTCGTCATGGCCCACCAGGGTGTTGGCCGAGCAGTAGGCGGCTGCATCAGCGCCCGCGATGCCGCCGTTCACGAAGGCGCCGAGCATATAGTTATGCGGCACGCTCGCCATGTCACCAACGGCGTAGAGACCTGGAACCGTGGTGCGAGCATACTCGTCGACGAAGACGCCCGAGGCCGAGTGACCGGAGCAGAAGCCGATCTCGGAGATATGCATCTCGACTGGCCGGCGGCGATAATTGGTGCCGCGCCGTTCATGGAAGCGCCCGCGTGAGGGCCGCTCGTTCGAGTGGAGGATGGTTTCGATCTCCGAGATCGTTTCCTCGCGCAGATGGTCCATCTTTAGGAAAACCGGGCCGTTTCCGCCCTGCAGCTCACGCCAGAACTCGAGCATCATCTGGCCCGACCAGTAGTCACACTCGATAAAGCGCTCGCCCCGGTTGTTGGCCGTATATCCGCCGAACGGGCCGGTGACGTAGGCGCAGGACGGCCCGTTATAGTCCTTGATCAGCGGGTTGATCTGGTAGCACTCGAGGTTCGCGAGCTGTGCGCCGGCATGGTAGGCCATCGCGTAGCCGTCGCCGCAATTCGCCGCATTCTCGTAGGTGCCGAAAAGGTAGCCCGAGGCCGGCAGGCCGAGCCGCCCGGCTGCGCCGCAGGCAAGGATCACCGCCTTCGCCTTCACCACCAAGAATTCGCTGGTGCGGGTGTTGACCCCGATGGCGCCCGCGATGCGCCCGTCCGGACCTTTCAGCAGGCGGGTCGCCATGTAGCGGTTGGTCACGCCGATCTGGAGGCGGCGGAGCTGCCGGTAGAGAACCTTCTTGACGTTGTGCCCCTCGGGCATCGGCAGCACGTAGGTCCCCATGTGGTGGACCTTGCGCATGTTGTACTCGCCCGATCCGTCCTTCTCGAACTTGATTCCGAGCTTGTCGAGGTACTGGATCATTGGGAACGACCCCTGCGCGTAGGCCATCACCGCCTTCTGGTTGACGATGCCGTCGTTGGCGACGGTGATCTCCTTCACGTACTGCTCGGGCGTGGCGTAGCCCGGCACGACGGCGTTGTTCAGGCCGTCCATGCCCATGCTAATCGCGCCCGAGCGCTTGACGTTCGCCTTCTCCATCAGGACGACGCGGAGCTTTGGGTCGGCCTCCTTTGCCTTGATGGCGGCCATCGGGCCGCCGGTGCCGCCGCCGATCACCAGGATGTCGGTCTCGATGATCTCGGTCTTCGTCGAGGATTCGAAGGCGCTCATGGTAAGGTCTCGCGTCAACGGAGTGGCGACGCTTGCGCGTTCGCCGAGGAATCGGATCGGCAATTCAGGCGGCCTGCGCCGCGGCTGGCGGGCTGTCGACGGACTCAGCCGCGAGGGCGCGCAGGTAAGCCCACGGGAAGATCCCGCGGGCATGGCCGTCGGTGAACGCGATATGGATGGCATAGCCGCCCATGGGTTCGACGCAGGTGACCGCGATGTCGGCGAATGCGTCGGGGAAGCGTTCCACAGCCCGATCGCGGGTGCACCATGCGCACCGGCAACGAAGGCGCAGATGCTCAGCGGGCAGCGTCGCGGTCAGTCCGTCGCGCCAAATCAGTCTGAGCGAGGTTCCGCCGCGTGAGAGGGTCGCGGTGTCGGGGATTGCGTCGGGATCGAATGGAGGCGGGCTCGGAAGCTCGATCGCGCGGTTTGTCATACGCTCCTCCTCAGATCTCTTCGTCACTGAAGCTCAGGAGCGGTCTATCGGACAGCAATTAGTTGCCCGGAATTTCAGTCAGGCGGCAGCAGGAGAAGCGCATCACTCGTTCATGGTGCGCTCAGCGTGGCGTTGAGTGAGCTGTTCGCGGTCCCGGGACCAGACGCAACGCCGCCGACGCCGCTTCAGATCGGCCGGCGGAAGGATTGATCATCCTGGGAGCACTCCCCTCGACTTATCCGAGCTACGACCGACGCCTCAACCGACAAGCAGCCGTTCCGCTTTGCGCCCAATCCAGTCATTCAGCTGGATGTGACCACGTCCTGTAAGTGGACGCTACCGGATGCGATCTAACATTCGCATAAGGCCGGCTTATAGAGCGTGCTCGCGACTGATCACGTCCTAACTACAGCGCCTCACGGCTCGGCCAGCTGCCCTAAGGATACGCTTCCGTCTACGGTTTGTGCGAGCCTCATTGACGTGGGACATTTGCCCACATAAGGTTCGGGCGTGGCACGCTTTCCTTGGTCGTCTTCGCATGAACACCGGTTCGATAAAGCCCCTGACGGTTGTGAGTTTGAGGCAGTGGTCCAGCTCTCTTGGCTATCGCACGCTGACGAGAGCCCAGGTTGAAGCTAGGCTCATTGAGCATGCATTTTACAACGAGCTGATCATCGAGACGGCGTATGACCCGCCAAAGTCAGCACAGGCTGTGCGGGCTCGATTGGATCGCTGCACAGATGCACTGATGGATTTATTTGAGAGGCGGTGAAGCATAAGCTGATGAGCTCAGCGGTTTCTTCCTCACCACACCAGGATTAACTACGAAATAAAATGCGGTAGAAGCAGATGATTATGAAAAACAGAAACGGTTGTCGCCTCACAGTAGGTGAAATGTTGTGCGCCATTGCGGTCTGCGGCTGGGCAGCAGCTTTCGCCGCGCTTGATCGCCCGCCTCATCAAGCGCCGCCGATTGTTTCATACCTAACATTTACTGGATACCACGCGCGCTGATGGTAAACCCTTAGTCAGACCGGGAAGCTAGAAGAACTACGACCGCGGGCCGTTCGGACGGCTGCGGCACCGGCCAGCCGTGAGTGCCTAGCCAGCGCAGTCGCACACCTGAACCCGCCTGTCTCGGTCGGGGTGGCCACTCTCACACCAGGTGTCGCCCTCGGCGGACAACAGGCGCGCCGCGTAGCGTATGGCCACAGCCTCGATCGCCGGCGCGAACACGCCGATGATCCAGGGCATTTGCGCCTCGAACCACAAGCTGTCGTCGGCTACCGCGAAGTTGCCACTGACATGTTGCCCGAGCGCGCGAACGGTAAATGCCCGGCCATCCTGAGACCACTCTGCTACTTCGACGGCAATATGTTTCTTCCTTAGGCGCTGCAACGCCCAATCTAACTGCTCATCGAGTCGGCGGCGAACTTCAGTGGTGCCGAAATTGTGGGGGGCCGCAATGGTGATGTGCCTCGGCATCAATCTTCTCGTACTGAATGCCCACAGGCTGGTGAGCACATGTGAAGCGCTGTTCACCAAGGCCGGGCAGGCAAGAGGACATGGTGGTCGTCCCCAGCCTGCCCACTGCTCCCAGCAATGCGATCAGCTCTGAAAATCTAAGAGGAGAGCCGAGGCGTTGGAGCTGTTGTAGCTGTTGCCTTTTGCCCCATAGCTCGCGTTGCTCGTCTGAGATGCTTGGAGCTGCTGGAGGAAAGTAGAGAGAATATCGCTAGACGACGAGCCGGTCGACGATGTGCTGCTCGATGAGCTGCCGGACGCGGCATCGCCCGGCGGTGGACCGGGCGGCGGGCCTGGAGGCGGTCCATCGGTGTCGGAGACGCCACTCGTGGAGGCTGAGGCGGTCGTGCTCTGGCCATGGCTGGAGAACAGGTTTGTCAGCTCGGTAGCCTGATCGCTCGTGAGCGCACCGCTGCTGACCTGATCGGCAATCAGACTGTCGATCCGGCTCTTCATCGAGGACGGATCGAGCTTGGAACTCGTCGAACTGGTGCTGTCAGAGCCGGAGCTGCTGGAGGTCGATGACGTGCTGTCCGACGAGAGGCTCGAATGGATCGAGCTGAGCGCACTCGTCAAGGCAGTTGCGTCAGTGCTGCTGAGCGCGCCCGACGACACCTCACTGCTGATCGTCGAGGTCATCTGGTCTTGGCCGGTGCCTCGGGGCGGCGGAGGCGGCGGGCGTTGCGCGTAGAGCTGCGAGGTGGACGTGGAAGAGATACTACTCACGGATGCACTCAGGGTACGGAACTGCCGGAGGCGCCCGGCTGCGGGTCCGTGTGCAAATTACCCACGCGTCAGTTAAGACAGCGTTTCGCTGCCGGAATACACAACTGGCTTACATCCGGACCGCTGCCACGAACGACGCTGTGCTGATGGCCAACCTGAAGATTACCTCGGCCGGCCGGGTCCGCCCCCACCTGCGGCACCAGGGCCGCCCGGTCCGCCACCAGGCCCACCCGGCCCGCCACCAGGCCCCCCGGGCGCTCCGCCAGGAAAGCCCGGGCCGCCAATGCCTCGGTTGCCCAAGTTGCTAGATCCACCTCCGAGGCTGTTTGGGTTGTTGGAACCGCTCCCGCCCGGCGCATCGTCCGTCTCGGTTCGGGGGTCTACGCGAAAGACAGGTTGCTCCCCGCCCTCGGGCTTGGCACCGAAGCGCCCCGGCGCCTCCTCGGGCAGGCCGCGCAGGTCGAGCTGATCCCGCTCGCGCTCGAAGCGCGGGCCGTCCAGACGCGGTTCTTCGGGCTCCCTGCGCCCGTCGAAGCGTAGCCGGTCCACTGTGAGGCCGCCGCCCCGCGTTACGTTCGCGGTGATCACGGCGTGCACGCTGCCTGTCCGCGGCACTGAAGGCTCCGCCTTACCCGTGACAGCCAGGCCCGAACCGAGATCGAGCTTGGTACCCGCGCGACCGATATAGCCCTCGATGGATACTCGCTTCAGCCCCGGCGGGAACGGTAGCCCGACCTGGGCGAGGTTGGTCACACCGAGCACGCCATTGGCCGCAGCGCCGGTGACGACGGCGCGCTTGCCAACCGGCAGTGCTTCAGCGCCGGTCAGCCGCAGCCCGCCGATCATGACTGCGGCGCCGTCTCTGCGCACTGGACCAGCGACGCGGTCGGGCCCCGAGCTGCGCGGTTCGATCAGGCTGGCGACGATCACCCCGTCCGTCCGGCGCAGTCCGCTCACAGCGACCCGCGTGCCTGGCTTCCAGTCGCCAGTCAGCTCCGCCGTAGAAACCCGCTGGCCAAGCACGACCAGCCGCCCCGGCGCTGCCCAATCCACCGGCCCGACCACCTCGCTCGTCACCTCGATGCGCTGGGTTGCAAGACCTGCATCCTCGGGGCGAGCCACGACCTGCACGACCTGACCGATCTTCAGATCCGCTGCGGTGGCCTGCTCCCCGTCGATGCGCACGGCCACACCCGGTTGATAGGCAATGCGCAGGTCGTTCACGATGATCGAGCCGAACTGGCGGATCGTGCCGATTACCCCGGTACCACCGATGCCGCGGTCGCCTTCGCCCAGCGGAGACTCGGTTTGGGGATCCGTCCGCATCATGCCGGTACCGCCGATGCCCTGGTCGCGCGGCGCAGCCTGTCCTTGTGCCGTGCTCGCTGCGAGGGCGCTCTGCAGCAGTGGGGCCACGCCGGCGAGAAGGCGCAGGACGGACCGACGAGTAGGCGAGGTGCGCACCGGCCGGTCCCTCAGCGCTCGTCCGCAGGTTGGGCAGAGGGTGTCGCTTGAGAACTGGCCTCCGTGTAGATGTACAGGCCGAAGTTCCAGCGGTGATCGCCGCCCGGATCGGTCTGGCAGGCTGCGTGCGCTTCCCGGTTGGCCTGCTGCAGGGCCTCCATGGCGATCTCGCGCGCCCGCGCCTCGAGTTTGGTCGCGAGATCCTTGGAGAGCCCGTCGTAGTGGACGGCCCGCTCCAGGAAGCGCGGCCTGTCCCCGACGATGTTGGCCACGGCGGCCGCGATGTGGTCGTGCAGGTTGCGGCCGAAATAGTAGAGCTGCGGTCCCTCCGCGCCGTCGCCCCGCGGCACGTAGGCCGCCTCCGCCAGCACAATTCGGTCCTGCGCGTCCGTGAAGGCGAGGCCGCGGTCGAGCCATTCGTCGAGGACGGCACGCGGCCGCACGTCCCGGGTGATGCCCGAGACCAGGGTCTCGAAGGAAAACGTGCTGCCCTCGGCGGTTCGCGGCAGCGGCAGGGGATGACCCTGCGGATCGGTGAAGGCCGGGTCGGCGATCCAGCGGGCGATGATGCGGCTCGTGCGCGAGACTACGGTCGGCACGGCGCTGACCGGTGCGCCGGCACCGCGCAGACGCCGCACTTCCTTGCGGTGGATGCCGGTGAGCAGGGAGACGCGGCTGTCCGTCTGCTCCTTACCGGCGAGAGCGAAGTCGTACTCGGCGACGTTCACGTAGAGCTCACGCAGCAGGTCGGTGAGGGCCGGGAAGGTGATGCCGCGTGAGACCAGCAGGCGCACGAGCGGGCGGAGCAGCCGCGCTAGGGGCGCGTGCAGGCTGGCGCCGTTTCGCGGTATATCGGCAGTCTCGGACATGCCCTCATCGATATAGGAAGTGCTGTGGGAGACAATCCCACAGCGTGCGAGAACGCACGCACGCTCACGCTTTCCGGATTGACGTGGGATTTTTGCACACGTATCTCGTTGTCGTGGTCAAATTTCCCACGAATGCGGCGGAGCCGATGGCATGACGCTCGAAACACGCATCCTCATCGCGCAAGCGCTGCCGCCGATCAGACTCGCAGCCGTGTCCGCACGCCGCGCCGGCCATGACCAAGTCATGCTGCGGTTGCGACGCCTCATCTGCGTCGCCGCCGCCCTTGCCCTGCCCGCCCTCGGGATTACTGTCGCGGATACGGTCCACCGCGCCGGCGGAACGAGGGCGTCGCAGACCGCCGCTCCCGTCAACCCCTCAGACGGGACGGCGGTACCTTCGGGTGTCGTCACGCCCAAGCGCGCCGTGCGGGCCGTTCGGACGGCCGCGGCACCTGCCAGCCTCCCGCAGGTGCGCTCGTGATCACTCTTTCCGCGATCGGCCGCGACCCAGCGCGGCCGGCGGCAAACTGCGGCGGAGCCCCGATCCTCGATCTAGCGCTCTGCCTCATCCTCTCCGTGACCGTCGTTGGCCTGCTCCTGATGGCCCTCTGACCTCGCGGCCTGGCCGCTTTAAGACGAGATCTCTCATGACGACACCCTTCCGGGCCGCGCTCCTCGGCGCCGCGGCTGGCTTCATCGCGTTCAAGGCCCAGGCGGCGGACCTTCCCCACCGCGTGCCGCCGCCGCCCCCGCCATCGCTGCCGATCTTCACCTGGACCGGCTTCTACGCCGGCCTGAACGCCGGCTACGCCTTCCGCACGGGGAGCGGTGGCTACACCGACCCGACCTACGGGGTGGTGACGGGCGGCGGCCGGTCCGGTGGGTTCAGTGGCGGTGGCCAGGTAGGGTACAACTATCAGTTCACGCCCGGATCCGGCCTCGTGGTCGGCGTCGAGGCAGACATCCAGGGACTAGCAACCGCCAAGGCCGACGCGGCCTATCTTGGCACGACGCCCTACTACAGCGTCCGACCGAGCCTGGACTACTTCGGCACCGTGCGCGGGCGGGTCGGCTACGCCTTCGATCGGGTTCTCGTCTACGGCACCGGCGGCTTCGCCTACGGCGGTGGGTCACGATCAGCTTACGCCTCCGCCTACCCTTACACGCTGCCGGACACGACCCGGGCGGGCTACGCGGTCGGCGGCGGCATCGAGTACGCGTTCACGGAGAAACTCTCGGCCAAGGTCGAGGCGCTCTACCTCCACCTCGGGCGTGGTGCTGCGGCGGCGACGTACTACAGCGCCGGCACATCGGCCTACTACGGTACGGGGCGCGAGGATGCCGGCTTCGCCCTCGTCCGGGCCGGTCTCAATTACCGTTTCTGATCTAAAGGGACGACGTCGCCGGATCAGCCTGGACGGCCCGGTATCCTCGGAGCCGGAAGACCCCAACGCCCGCCACGTCTGTATCCGCTGGGCCGACGGAATGGTGGTCGGTCCCCGCACGGTGGTGTGTCGCAGTCGCGACATGCCCGCACAGCCGCGCAAGGGATCGACACGACCAGCCACGCGGCGGGTACGGCGAACGGCCGACCTCCCCGACAAAACCGAACACCATCCTCAACGCCTCGCGCCAAGCCGCTGAGGCGATTGTCCAGGCACGGGATAGTCATGCACGCTCGGTGGGTTCACACGCTCGTCGAAAAATGGCGAGTCAGGCGCTTGGTCCGCCGGCTTGCGGATGCGCACTGGTCCCAAATCCGGACTAATCTCGCCGCCGCCGCTGAGGGTAGCGTGCTGCTCGCCGGCAACTCGCATGCAGCGCTGATGGGCACACCGCAGATCGCTGGCCGGCCACCGTATATCAACATCGCTGCCGGAGGCCTTACCGCCCGCGGCTGCGTTGCACGGCTAGCGGGCCTCGATCCACCAGCCCGAGCAGCCGCTGTGGTGCTGTTCCTGGGTACGAATGACATCAAGCGCCGCTATCATCCGGAATGGGCGACCACAGGGCGACGGTTCGAAGCTGATGTGCGGCGCATCCTGTTAACCTTTCAGGAGTGGGCTGAGCATGTCTTCGTCGTCGCCATTCCCCCCCTAGGTCCCAGTGTGACGGATCGCGATCCTGCTGCCATAGCGACCTTCTCGGATCGCCTTGTACGGATTTGTGCGGAGGGCGATTACATCTTTTTCGACCCGTTTGCGGCAATCCGCGCTCCCGGCGGATGCCTCGCAACATCAGGGCTCTTCGCTGACGGCATACATCTCGCCGAATACTCAGTGTTGACAGCCGAAGTCGACCAGTTTGTTGGGTCCGTTCTTGATAGCAAGCGCTGTCCCAGCAGTGGGCGAGCGGTAGGCACGCTCAGCGCGGAAAATTTGTACCATAATCTGGACAGCCATATAGTGCCGCTAACGGCTGTCGGTCCGGGCACGGGTGCCTATGCTGCGCGTTAACAGGATAAGGGCGTGCTCAACCGCGCCGGCTTAAAATACAAGTTCGGCTCGTACTAAGCGACGCCGCAACCGAGCTTGGCCCAAGCATCCCCAGCCCGATCAAACTGGCCGCTTAGTCAGGAAGCGCCCCAGAACCTCTTCCGGGGGGCTTTTCGTGTGTGTCGCGGTCCTAGCTCAACCATGCCGATCCGGCGCGCTGTCGGGCGCTGCGGACGGCCGCACGGGCGCATCATTTACGAGTGACAGGTAGCGCAACTTGCTACTTACGAGAAACAACCGTTTTCCCGATAACCGTAGAGAATATATCTTGTCCGGCTAAAATGGCTGCAGCCGTGTCGAAAAACTGTGTCGACTATTTAAACGTCTACAAAACTTGTTGTCCAGGCGTCGGTAGCAAGACTGCCGCGACGTCCGGTTTCGTGCATCGCGCTACCAAAACCAGCCAGTCGGCTTTCGGCCAGGCTACGCCACGCCGGAGCGCCATGGCGCGCAGAACCGGACGTTCGGCTTTGCGCCCATATCGGCCGTCCAGAGAGCTGTGACGCCGTCCCCAAAGCGGACTTCGCGACGCGAAGCGCCGATCCTGAGCCGCTGGCGCCATCCTTGCCTCGGGTGACGTGTCCCCGAGCAGGAGCCGAACGCCGTGGCTATCACAGATCATGCTCTCGCCTGGACGCAGCTTTTCGGCGAACTCGACCGGAGCGGCTTGGCGCTGCACCTGCAGATCCGCCGGGCGATCGTCACCGCCATCGAACGGGGGCTGTTCACCGCGGAGGCCCGGCTGCCTTCGACGCGCCAACTGGCGGCCCTGCTCGGGGTCGCCCGCAACACCGTGGTGAACGCGTACCAGCAGCTCATCGACGAGGGCTTCCTAATCGCTCACGAGCGCAGCGGGATCTTTCTGGCGCCGGATCTGATCGTCTCCGAAGCGCGTGGTCCCTCGCCGCAACGGACCATCGCGTGGTCGCGGCGCTTCGCGGTCCGCCCCGCGCAGCTGCGGCAGATCACCAAGCCGCGGGACTGGCTCGACTACCCCTATCCCTTCCTGTTCGGCCAGTTCGATCCGTCCCTGTTCCCGGCCAATGACTGGCGCGAGAGCGTGCGGGCGGCCTCCGGGGTGTCCGAGATCAACGCCTGGGCGGGCGACCTGATCGACGAGGACGATGCCGATCTCGTGGAGCAGCTCCGCCTTCAGGTGCTGCCGCGGCGGGGCATCTTCGCCAGCGCCGACGAGGTGATGGTCACCATCGGCTCGCAGCAGGCGCTCTCGCTCCTGATCCAGCTGCTGGTCGGCCGCACTACGCCGGCGGGTGTCGAGGACCCCAGCTATCCCGATACCCGCAACATGCTGACCCTCGCCACCGACGACCTCGCGACGCTCGCCATCGACCGGCACGGGGTCGTGCCCGATGCCGTCTTCGCCAGCCGGGACGTGGCGTTCGTCACCGTGGGGCATCAGTGCCCGACCACCGCGGTGATGCCGCTGGAGCGACGCCGCGCCCTCCTCGCGGCCGCGCGGCGCCACGACGTCGTCCTGGTCGAGGACGATTACGAAGCCGACCTCGCCCTGGCGGACGAGATCCCGTCCCTCAAGAGCCTCGATGCGGATGGCCGCGTGATCTATGTCGGCAGCTTCTCGAAGGTGCTCGCCCCGGGCCTGCGGGTCGGCTACGTGGTGGCGCCCCGGGCCGTGATCGCGGAGCTGCGCGTGCTGCGGCGGCTGATGCTGCGCCACCCGCCCTCGAACAATCAGCGCGCGACCGCGATGTTCGTGGCGTTCGGGCATTACCGCACGCATCTGCGCCGGACCGCCGGCGTTCTGGAGGAGCGCGCCGTCCGGATCGCCGGCCTGCTACCCCGCCTCCTGCCCGCGTTCCGCTGGCGGCGCGACCCGGGGGCCACGAGCTTCTGGGTGGAGGGGCCTGTCGGCCTCGATGCCCGGGATCTCAGCGTGCGCGCTCGCGCCCGGGGCGTCCTGATCGAGCCGGGCGATATCTTCTACGCCGACCCGGAGGCCGGCCGGGCCTGCTTCCGCTTGGGCTTCGCCTCGATCCGCACCGACCGGATCGAGGCGGGCCTTACCCGCCTCGCGGAACTGGTCACGCCGGCCGGAATCCCGGCGTCACAGGGGATGCCCGAGCAGGTCTGAAACCGCCTGCACCACGCTCGTGACGGCGACGGTGCAGAGCAGCAGGATCGACAGGGCGCGATGCCCCCGTCCGGCTCCGAGCCTGAGAAGCGCCTCGCCGAGCCGGCTGCCGGCGACGATGAGCGGGATGCCGATCATCACCGGGATCGCTAGAAAGCCCCCGAAGAGCCCGGCAGTCGCGAGGCTGATGGCGCTGGCGATCGACGTCGCCAGGAAGAACACCAGCAACGAGGCGCGTCCCTGCTGCGGCGAGAGCGGCGTCGCGAGGTAGTAGGCGACCACGGGCGGACCCGGCATCGCCGCGAGCCCGTTGCACAGGCCGGCCGCCAGCCCGACCGCCAGGGTCGCGCCGCCGCGCGGAAGCCCGACGAAGCGGAAGCCGCGCAGGAGCGCGACGGTCCCGCAGCCGCAGACCAGCGCGATGCCGAGCCGGGCAGCGTCCGGGCTCGCCGCAGCCAAAGCGGCCACGCCGAGGGGCGATCCGACCACCGTGCCGGCGACGAGCCAGCGGAGCGAGGGCCAATGGCAGGTCCGGCGCGCCCGGGGCAGGTCGGATAGGCTCGCGCAGAACTGCAGGGCGACGGCGAGCGGGACGCACTGGCTCGGCGGGAGCGAGAAGCCGAGCAGCGGCACGGCCGCCAGGGCGAACCCGAAGCCCGTGAAGCCGCGGATCAGCGCCGCGGCGAAGATCGCGGCCGCGATCGCGATCAGGGATGCCGGTTCAGGCATCGGAAGAGCGGGAGTCACCACCCTAACGCATGTCGACCACGATGGTCTTCTTGCGGGTGAAGTGCTCCAGCATCGACTCCAGGGAGGCCTCCTTGCCGAGACCCGACTTCTTGAAGCCACCGTAGCTGAGGTTCGGCTGGATCGTCAGGTTCTGGTTGACCTGGACATAACCGGCATCCAGCGCGTGCGACACCCGCAGCGCCCGGCGCAGGTCCCGGGTCCAGACCGTCGCGGCGAGGCCGAATTCCCCCGCATTCGCGGCCGCCAGGACGTCCTCCTCGTCGGAGAACGGCACGATGCAGGCGACCGGACCGAAGATCTCGTCGCGCATGAGCGGGCTGTCCTCAGTTAGACCGGTGAACAGGACCGGCTCGACGAACAGGCCTTCGGCGAGATCCGGCGCGGCCGGCAGGCGCCCGCAGCGTACGGCCCGCGCGCCCGGCGTAGCCTCGCCCTGGGCGATATAGTCCATGATTTTGGCGTGCTGCCGGGCATTGATCACGGTGCCGATATCGGTGGCCTCGTCCAGGGGATCGCCCATCCGGAGGTTCGCGACGGCGGCGGCCAGCCGCTCCACGAACCGGTCGTGCAGCCCGGCGTCGACGTAGATCCGGCTCGAGGCGGTGCAGCTCTGGCCCTGGCGGGTGAAGCGCATGCCGGCCACCGCGCCCGCGACGGCCCGGTCGAGGTCCGCGTCCGCAAAGACCAGCATCGGGCTCTTGCCGCCGAGCTCCAGGCTCACCGGGATCAGCTTGTCGGCGGCCTCGCGGTAGATCGCCTCGCCCACTGCCTGCGAGCCCGTGAAGGTAACCTTGGCGACGTCGGGGTGCCGGACCAGCGGCGCCCCGCAGGCGGGACCGGTGCCGCAGATCACGTTGAGGACGCCGGGCGGCAGGAGGTCGGCCAGGAGGCGCGCCGCCTCGATCGTTGCGAAGGGGGCCTCCTCGGAGGCCTTCAGCACCACGGTGTTGCCGGCGACTAGGGCCGGTCCGATCTTGAGCGCCATCAGAACGAGGGGCACGTTCCAGGGCAGGATCGCCGCCACCACCCCCAGGGGTTCGCGGGTGGTCAGCGCGAGCATGTCCGGGCTGAACGGCAGCGTCTCGCCCTTCAGTTCCGTGGCGAGACCGCCGAACATCGCGAGGATGTCGGCCGCGGTGGCGATCTCGGGGCGGCACTCGGTGCGGATCGCCTTGCCGGTCTCGGCGGCCAGAAGCGGGGCGAGATCCGGAGCCGCCGCCGCGATCCGGCGCCCGCCCTCGGCCACCAGCCGTCCGCGCTCGCGGGCCGGGACCCGCGCCCAGGTCCGTCCGGCGGCGCGGGCCGCCGCGACCGCAGCCTGGACATCCGCCGGGCCGGCCGCCGGTGCCTCGGCCAGGGCGTGCCCGGTGGCGGGATCGAGGACGGTCAGGCAAGCGCCGTCCACCGGGCCCACCAGCGCGTTCCCGATCAGGTGGCGGCCGGCCAGCGCAGCCAGGAGGTCGCGCACGCCCCGGGGGAGGCGTGCCCGCCCGGGCGTCGGGCTCTCGGCTTCGTTCGGCATCGGCGGCTTACTCGCGGCTGGGCTGGGGCGTCCCGCCGTCGATAGGGGCGCTTCGGGCGTCGCGACAGGTCCAGCCGGCGGCGAGTGAACGGGCCAGGGCGGGCGGGTGCCCTCAGGCCTTCCCCTTCCAGGGCACCAGCACGCGCTCGAGCCGGCGGAGGCCCACCTCGAACAGGGTGGCGAACAGGCCGATCAGAAGGATCCCCATCACCACCACGTCGGTGCGCAGGAAGTTGGAGGCGTTGAGGACGAGCTGGCCGAGGCCGGCCTGGGCCGCCACCATCTCGGCGGCGACCAGGGTGGTCCAGCCCACCCCCATGCCGATCCGCAGGCCGATCAGAATCTCGGGTAGCGCGGCCGGGAGCACCACGTAGCGCAGCACCTGCGCACGGCTCGCCCCGAGGGCGCGCGCCGCGTTGATCTGGTCGGCGGAGGCCGAGAGAACGCCCGAGCGGGTCGCCAGCGCTACCGGGGCGAAGCAGGCGAGGACGATCAGCAGCACCTTCGACACTTCGCCGATGCCGAACCAGATGATCATCAGCGGCAGGTAGGCGAGCGGCGGCAGCGGCCGGTAGAACTCGATCAGCGGGTCGAGGATGCCGCAGGCGATCCGGCTCGTCCCCATGGCCAGCCCGGCCGGGACACCGAGCAGCGTGGCGAGACCGAAGGCGCCGAGGACGCGCATTAGGCTGTCGCGGACGTGGATGCCCAGGGGCGCGCCGTCCAAGTCGCCGTTCCAGGCCTGCCCGAGAGCCGACAGGATCGCCTCCGGCGGCGGCAGGAACAGCGGCTTGATCCAGCCGATATGGGTTGCGACCGCCCAGAGACCGAGACAGGCCAGCACCGTGGCGGTGCTGACGATCGGCACCAGCGCGCCGCTGCGGCGGGCAGGGCGCCCGGGACGGGTCCGCCGCGCGCCGGCAACGGCCGTCGCCTCAAGGGGCAGGCCGCTCATCGCGAGCCCCCGAGCGCGGGATCGGTCCGGTGATGGATGCGCCCGAGCACGCGCTCCCGCACGGCGATGAAGTCGGGGTCCGACTTGACCGCCCGGGCCGGCCGCCCGGCCACGACCGCGCGCGAGAACGGCAGGTCGATCGCCTCGACGATGCGGCCCGGCCGCGGGCTCATGATCAGGAGTTTCGTGGCCAAGAACACCGCCTCCTCGACGTCGTGGGTGATGAAGAAGGCCATCTTGCCGGTCCGGTGCCAGACTTGGAGGATCAGCTCTTGGACCTGCTCGCGGGTGAACGCGTCCAGGGCGCCCAGCGGCTCGTCCATCAGCAGGGCGCGCGGGTCGCCGGCCAGAGCCCGGGCGATGCCGACCCTCTGCTGCATGCCGCCGGAGAGTTCGTAGACCTTCCGGTCGGCGGATTCGGCGAGGCCCACGAGGCCCAGCATCTCCAGGGCGATCCGGCGCCGCTCGGCGCGCGGGACGCCGCGCAGCTTGGGGCCGAACGCCACGTTCTCGGCCACGCTCAGCCAGGGCATCAGGGCGTGGCGTTGGAACACCACCCCCCGGTCGGCCCCCGGCCCCCGGACCGGCACCCCGTCGAGGAGGATGCTGCCCTCGGTCGGTTCGAGGAAGCCCGCGATCGCCGAGAGCAGGGTGGTCTTGCCGCAGCCGGAGGCGCCGAGCGCGACCACGAACTCCCCGGGCCGGATCGTCAGGTTCACCTGCGAGAGGGCGACGATGCCGGCCTCGCCCTCCCCGGAATGGACGCTGACGTTGCGGATCTCGATCATGCCGCCCTCTCGAAGACACCAACTACTTCCGGGCCGCCGCCACGTAGTCCCCGGTGACGAACCGGCCGTAATCCGGCGCCAGAGCCTGCACGCGGCCCTGCGCCTTCAGGAACCCGGCGGTCTCGGTCAGCGCCTTGGTGGCACCGCCGCCGAGCCAGGCCGGGGAGGCCTGCGCGTCCAGGGCCGGGAAGCGGTAGCTCGCGAGACTCGCCGGCACCTCCGCGGGATCCGCGCCGGTGATCTTGGCCACCGCACTCACCTCGGGCGAGCCGGCGGCCCAGGGCTTGGCCGCGTAGGCGGCGTCCTCGGCGGCGATCAGCTTCACCAGGGTGACCAGGAAGTCCCGGTTCTGGGCCGCCCAGGCCCGATCGACCACCAGGCCGTCGAAGGTCGCCTTGCCCCTGCGGGCGATGTCGCCCGCCGAGAGCACCACCGTGCCGGACTTCTTCACCCGGGCCAGCACCGGATCCCAGATGAAGGTCGCGTCGATGTCGCCGCGCTCCCAGGCGGCGGCGATCTCGGGCGGGCGCATGTTGAGGATCGTCACGTCCTTCTGGCCCAGCCCGGCCTCCGCCAGGGCGGCGATCAGCTGATAGTGCGAGGTGGAGACGAACGGCACCGCGACGGTCTTACCGCGCAGGTCGGCCACGCTCCTGATGCCGCTGCCGTTGCGCGCCACGAGCTGCTCGGCGTCGGCGATCTCGTCGAGGATCCAGAACAGTTCGATGTCGAGCCCCTGCGAGGCCGCCGCCGCGATCGGGCTGGAGCCCGCCTCGCCGATCTGGACGTTGCCCGACGCCATGGCGCGGATGACGTCGCCGCCGCCGCCGAACTTGCGCCAGGTCACCGTGTAGCCGGTGGCCTTCTCGATCGCCCCCGAGGCCATCAGGGCGCGGAACGGGACCACCATGTCCTGGTGGGCGAAGGTGACCGATTTCTCGGCGGCCCGGGTGGAGTCGGGCGCGAGGATGCCCAGGATCACTGGCGTCAGCGCCGCCAGGGCGGCCAGGGTCGCTCGCCCCACGGAGCGGCGCGGGTTCGGTCGCGGTCTTACGCTGTCCATGTCCACACTCCCCCTCGGGCAACCCGAATCGATGCGACTCGGCGTGCCGGCGACAGGGTCCGATAAGGCAAGCCCCGTGCAAAGGGGCCAGGCGCCATCCAAATCCCCTCCGACTGGCCCCACCGCGCCCGACACGCCCGCCAACTGGATGCGTCTTTGGTAGCGCTCTGGATCTCGCCGGCCGGCCCGCGGCGGCGCTAGCTCGCCGCGAACGATTGCTGCCTGCGGGCGCGCGAGGGGAGTGCAGGTCCATGAATGAAGCAACGACCGAAGCGGAGCGCCACGCTGTGCTGGAGCGCCTGTTCGCGGCCTTCAACCGCCACGATGCCGACGGCGTCATGGCCTGCTTCACACCGGGGGTCGTGTTCGACACCGCGGCCGGTCCCGAGTCGCACGGGCGCCGCCTGACCGGACAGGACGCCGTGCGGGCGGCCTTCCTGGGGGTCTGGACCGACATGCCGGACGTGGCCTGGACGGTGTCGCGCCACACGCTGGCGGGGGAGCGCGCCACGTCGGAATGGCTGTTCACCGGCACCCGGGCCGATGGCGGCCGGGTCGCCGTAGAGGGGGTCGACCTATTCGTGTTCGAGGGCCGGCTGATCGCCCGCAAGAGCGCCTTCCGCAAGGACCGCCCGGTCCAGGCGGCCTGAGGGAGGCGGTTCGTGAGCCTGACCCCCGATCCCGTCCCGCGCCCGACCGGCGCGCCCTACGATCCGACCTACGACCCGCTGACCAGCGCCACCCCGGGGACGGACCGCGCCTACGCGCCGACCTACTGGGTGGCCACCGCCGGGCCGCCACCAGCGGATGACGGCCCGATCACGGGGGACGTCGATGCGGACGTGGTGATCGTCGGTTCGGGCTTCACCGGCCTGTCCTGCGCCCTCAGCCTCGCCCGCGACCACGGCATCAAGGCCACCGTGCTGGAGGCCAACCGGGTCGCCTGGGGCTGCAGCACCCGCAACGGCGGCCAGGGCCAGAACGCCTCGGGGCGGCTCAGCCGCTCGCAATGGATCGCCCGCTACGGCCGCGAGACTGCGCTCCGGATCCACGCCGAAATCCTGGAGGGCTTCGAGTATTTCACCGGTCTCGTGCGCGAGTTCGACCCCGACCCTCAGCCCGGCGGCCACATCTACGTCGCCCATCGGGCCCGTACCTTCGCCAAGCTCTCGGCCGAGTCCGCGGTTGCCAATGAGGTCTTCGGCTACGGCACGCGGATGCTCGGCGCGGACGAGCTGCGGCGGGACTGGATGGACGAGGCCGGGGCGGTCGGCGCGCTCCACGAACCGCTGGGGATCGGCATCCATCCGGCCAAGTTCGCCTTCGGCTATCTCCGCGCCGCGCGGGCGGCCGGAGCCAAGGTCCATCCCGCCAGTCCGGTGCTCGGGATCGACCGCGACGGCGGCGGCTTCCGGGTGCGGACGCCCCACGGGACCGTGCGGGCCCGCGCGGTGGCGATCGCCACGGGCGGCTATACCAGCCAGGGGCTGCATCCGCGCCTGCGCAGCCGGATCATGCCGATCCTGTCAAATTCCCTGGTCACGCGGCCCCTGACCGCCGACGAGATCGCCGCGACGCTGCGCACGACGACCTTCGTCACCGACACGCGCACCCTGCGGTTCTACTATCGCCGGCTGCCCGACGGCCGGGTGCAGATCGGCAGCCGCAGCGCGATCACGGGGGCGGACGCGACCCACCCGCGCCACCTGCGCCTGCTGGTCGACGGCCTGCACCAGAAGTTCCCGGCCCTCGAAGGCATCGCGATCGACTATTCGTGGTGGGGCTGGGTCGATGTCAGCCACGACATGATGCCCCGCATCGTCCAACCCGAACCGGGCGAGCCCCTGTTCTACGCCCTGGGCTACGGCGGCAACGGCGTCGCGTTCTCGGCCCAGGCTGGCCGCCGGCTCGCCGGGCTCGTGGCCGGGCGCAGGCCCGCGAGCCTGCCGATCTTCGAAGGGGCGCTCCCGGGCCACCCCTTCGCCCCGTTCCGGCGCATCGGGCAGCGGATGCTGTATCGCTGGTACCACCACCGCGACGAGGCGGCCTGAGCCGGCCGCAGCCAACGGACCCGACGGGCCGCCCCGAACGTTCGGGGCGGCCTTTCATATCGGGAACCGTGCGAAGTCAGGCGGCCTGAGCCCGGTCGAAGTCCGGCGCCTCGATCTCGCCGACCCGGTGACAGGCGACGTAATGGCCCGGGCCGGTCGCCAGCAGGGCGGGATCCTCGGCGCGGCAGCGCTCGACCGCGAACGGGCAGCGCCCGGCGAACCGGCAGCCGGCGGGCGGATCGATTGGGCTCGGCGGCTCGCCGCGCACGAGGTAGCGCGCCTTCAGGGCGTCCCGCGCGGGACCGGCCGGCACCGCCGCCGAGATCAGCGACCAGCTGTAGGGATGGCGCGGGGCGGAGAAGAACGTCCGCGTCGGCGCCTGCTCGACGATGCGGCCGAGATACATCACCGCGACCTCGTCGCAGAGGTGCTGCACGACGCCGAGATCGTGCGAGATGAAGATGTAGGCGAGGCCGCGCTCGGCCTGGAGCTTGGCCAGGAGGTTGAGGATCTGCGCCTGGATCGCGACGTCGAGGGCCGACACCGCCTCGTCGCAGACGATGATGTCGGGCTCGGTCGCGAGCGCCCGGGCGATGCACAGGCGCTGGCGCTGCCCGCCCGAGAACTGGTGCGGGAACAGGCTCCGGACGTCGGCCGGCAGGCCCACCGCGGCGAACAGCTCGTCGAGCCGTGCCGCCGCCTGCCTGCGCGACAGCCCCTCCAGCAGCCGCAGGGGCTCGACCACCAGATCCCCGGCGCAGCGCCGGGGATCGAGGGAGGCGAACGGGTCTTGGAACACCATCTGGATGTGGCGGCGGGCCTGCCGGAGCCGGGCGCCCCGGAGGCCGAGGATGTCCGCGCCGCGCAGGACCACCTGACCGGCGGTCGCCGGGACGAGGCGCATGATCCCCTGCGCGGTGGTGGACTTGCCCGAGCCGGATTCCCCGACGATGCCGAAGCTCGCGCCGCGGCGCACGACGAAGCTCACGCCATCGACCGCGTGGACCCGCCCGCCGCCCGGGACCGGGAAGTGAACCTTCAGGTCGTTGACCTGCAGGAGATCCGCCCTGGTCGGGGCCGATGCGGTGTTCGCCATCATGCTGCGCGGGCCTCCGGGTGCCAGCAGGCCACCGCCCGGGCCGGGCCGGCCTCGGCGAGGGGCGGCTGGGGCTTGTCCAGGCAGGTGGCGTCGGCCCGGCCGCAGCGGTCCGCGAAGGCGCAGATCGCCGGTCGCCGGCCCAGCGGCGGGACGAGGCCCGGGATCTCCCGCAGCGTCCCCACCCCCGCATCGGCCGCCGCGCCGAGGCGCAGGTGCGGCGTGCAGCCCATCAGACCGATCGTGTAGGGGTGCTGGGGCGCGCGCATCACCGACCGGGTGTCGCCCTGCTCGATGCAGCGACCGGCGTAGAGTACCGCCACGGTGTCGGCGATGTCGGCCACCGCCCCGAGGTCGTGCGTGATCAGCACGATGGCGGTGCCCATCTCGTCCTGCAGGGCCTTCAGCAGGTCGAAGACCTGCGCTTGGACGGTCACGTCGAGGGCCGTGGTCGGCTCGTCGGCGATCAGGAGCTTGGGCCGGCAGGCCAGCGCCATGGCGATCATCACACGCTGGCGCATGCCGCCGGAGAGTTCGTGCGGATAGGCGTGCAGGCGCCGTTCGGCCGCGGGGATCTGCACGGCCCTCAGCATCGCCAGCGCCCGCTCCAGGGCGGCGCGGCGCCCGAGGCGCTGGTGCAGACGCAGCGCCTCGGCGATCTGGTCGCCCACCGTGTAGACCGGATTCAGGGCCGTCATCGGCTCTTGGAAGATCATCGACAGGGCGCTGCCGCGCAGGGCCCGGAGCCGGGCCGGCTTGGCGGCCGCAATATCCTCCCCGGCGAGCCGGATGCGGCCGCCGGCGCGGGCGAAGCCCTCCGGCAGCAGGCCCATGATCGCCAGGGCGGTCATGCTCTTGCCGCAGCCGGATTCGCCGACCAGCGCGACCGTGCGGCCAGCCTCGACGGAGAAGCTCAGGTGCTCCAGGACCGGCACGGGGCCGCCCGGCCGCGTCAGGGTGACGGTCAGATCCTCGACGGCGAGAACGGGGCCCATCGCTCAGCTCCGCTTGCGCAGGCGCGGATTGACCGCGTCGTTGACCGCGTCACCCACGAGGCTGACCCCGAGGACCGCGAGGAAAATCGCCGCGCCGGGCAGCAGCACGGTCCACCACGCCTCCAGGGCGTAGGCGCGGTTCTGGCCGATCATCAGCCCCCAGCTCATCACGTTGGGGTCGCCCAGCCCGAGGAAGCTCAGCGCCCCCTCGAACAGCACGGCGGTGCCGATCGCCAGCGTGGCGGAGACCACGATCGGCGGCGCGGCGTTCGGCAGGATCACCCGGCCGATCAGGTAGAGCGGTCCGGCGCCGGCCGCCCGGGCCGCCTTGACGAAGTCGAGGCCACGCAGGCGCAGGAACTCGGCCCGGGTCAACCGGGCGGTGGGTGGCCAGGACACGATGCCGATCGCGATCGTCGTGATGGCGATCCTCTGGCCGAACAGGGTGACCAGAACCATCGCAAACAGTAGGGTCGGCAGCACCTGGAAGAACTCGGTGACCTTCATCAGCGCCGCGTCGACCTGGCCGCCGAAGAAGCCGGCGAGCGCCCCGAAGGTCACGCCGATCACCACAGTGATCAGCGCCGCCGAGAACCCGACCAGCAGGGTCGCGCGGCCCCCTTGGAGCAGGGCCGCGAGGATATCCTGGCCGAGGTAATCGGTGCCGAGCAGCGGGTCACCCCCCGGCGGTTGGAACGGGGCGCCGACGATCTCGAACGGGTCGACCCCGTAGAGGTGCGGGCCCGCCAACGCGGCGAACAGCAGGCCGATCAGGATGACGGAGCCCAGGAGCCCACTCGGGTTGCGCAGGAACAGGCGCAGGGCGGCGAGGCCGGGATTCGAGGCCGGGCGCGGCATCGGCGGCGCCGCCTCGGATCGCACCGGCTGGGGCCGCACCGCGGGCTCGGCCGCGACGAGGGCGCTCATGCCGGCCTCCCGGCGCGGATCCGCGGATCGATCAGGCGATAGAGGAGGTCGGTGACGAGGTTGGCCGCGATGACCAGCAGCGCCGAGCAGAACAGGATGCCGAGCAGCGTCGGGTAGTCGCGCCGCAGGATCGAGTCGAAGGTCAGCCGGCCGAGCCCCGGCCACGCGAACACGGTCTCGACCAGGATCGCGCCGGCGAAGAGCTGGCCGAACTGGAGCCCGACCATGGTGACGAGGGGGATCAGCGCGTTGCGCAGCGCGTGCTTGCCGATCACGATCCGCTCCGGCAGGCCCTTGGCCCGGGCGGTGCGGACGTAATCCGCGTTGAGCGCGTCGATCATGCTGGCGCGCATCAGGCGGCTGTACTGCGCGACGTAGACGATGCCGAGGGTCAGCGCCGGCAGGATTAGGTGCTGGGCGACGTCCAGGGCGTAGGCCAGGCCGTGCCGCGGGATCGCCACGTCCTCCATCCCGGCGACCGGGAGCACTGGCCACAGGGAGGCGAACACCACCAGCAGCATCAGCCCGGTCCAGAACACCGGCGCGGCGTTGCTGGCGATCGCCACCAGGGAGACCGCGTGGCTCAGGAAGCCGTTCGGTTTGCGCGCGCCCAGGATCCCGAGGCCTGCGCCGATCAGCACCGCGAGGGCGAGGGAACTCAGCACCAGCAGGGCGGTGGCCGGCAGGCGACCCAGGATGAGGCGCGAGACCGGCTCGTTGAAGAAGAACGAGTAGCCGAGATCGCCCCGCGCCACCTTGCCGACATAAGTCGCGAGCTGCTCGGGGAGGCTGCGGTCGAGGCCGTAGCGGGTGCGGATCTCCGCCATGATCTCCGGCGAGGCGCCGCCCATCTCCCCGGCGATCACCTGGGCCGGATCCCCCGGCGCCGCCTGGATCAGCAGGAAGTTCAGCACCACCACGGCCAGCAGCAGGCCGACGGCGTTCGCCGCCGTCGCGCCGAGCCTGCGCAGGCCCGTCATCGCTCGGCCCCCGCGGCGCCCTGCGCCCAGGCGACCTCGTCGAGGGGGGAGAGCGGCCCCCAGATCGACAGGGGCAGGTTCGTCAGGCGCTTGTCGTAGACCGCCTTGTAGGGGGTGAGGTTGAGATAGGCGATCGGCGCCTCGGACACGACGATCTTCTGGAATTCGTCGTAGAGCGCCTTGCGCTTCTGCAGGTCGGTCTCGACCGCGGCGGCGTTCAGCAGTTCGTCGACCTTCGGGTTCTTGTACTGCTGCGTGTTCGACCAGATCACGCCCTTTCGGATGTTGGTCGACAGGTAGGTCCGCGCCACGCCGATCACCGGGTCGCCCCAGTTGAAGACGTTGTCCATGGTCAGGTCGAAGTCGAAGTTCGAGACGCGCTGCGCCCAGGTCGGGAAGTCCGGCGCGGCCCGGACCTGGAGGGCGATGCCGATCCGCTTGAGGCCGGCCCGCAGGTACTCGGCGACGTTGCGCTGCTGGTCGTTGTCGTTGGGGATGTAGTCGATGGTGAGCTGGAGCCGCGTGCCGTCCGGCCCCTTCTTCAGGCCGGCCTCGTCGAGCAGGGCGTCCGCCTTGGCGATGTCGAGCTTGTAGAGATCGACGGCCGGCTCGTAGAACGGCGAGCCCGGCACGATCGGGCCGGTGGCGGGCTTCGCCACGCCGCCGAGCAGCTTTCCGGTGATGAAGTCGCGGTTGGCCGCCAGCGCGATCGCCCGGCGCACGCGCACGTCGTCGAGGGGCTTCTTCCCGCAGTTGAAGGCCAGCCAGTTGATCGGGCCGATCCCCTCGAAGCCGCGATCCGTCACGGTGAGGGTTTGCACCTTGGCCAGGCGCTCGATGTCCCGCACCGAGGACAGGAACGGCAGCATGCCGATCTCGCGCCGCTCGGTGGCGATGACGAGGCTGTTCTGGTCCGGCAGGATCCGGTAAACGAGCCGCGCCAGCTTGGGCCGCCCGGAGATGAAGAACCGATCGAACCGCTCGAGCTGGATCGACTCGCCCTGCTTGTACTCGACGAACTTGAACGGACCCGATCCGACGGGCTTCAGGTTGGCCGGATGGGTCTTGATGTCCTGGCCGTCGCCGTAGACGTGCTTGGGCAGGATCGGCATCAGGCCGGGCGACATGGCCAGCAGCAGCGCTGGGTGCGGGCGCGCAAGCCGGATGACGACCGTATGGGCGTCGGGGGTCTCGACCGTCGAGACCGGCTCCAGCATGGTCTGGAACGGATGGTTGGCCTTGATCACCCCGATCGAGAAGGCGACATCCTCCGCGGTCAGCGGGTGGCCGTCGTGGAAGACGGCGTCCTCCACGAGGTGGAGCGTCACGCTGAGATTGTCGGGGGCGATGGCCCAGGATTTCGCCAGATAGGGTTGCGGGTTCCACTGGTCGTCGTAGCGCAGCGGGCTCGCGAAGATCTGCGTCGAGACCATCCCGGTGGCGATGCCGGACTGCACGGCGCCGTTGAAGTGGCGCGGCACTTGGTTCGTGCCGATCACCAGGGGCGCGTTGGCGTCGTCGGCCAGCGCCTCCGGCAGGCCGAGGATCGGGGCCGTCAGGGGCGCGGCGAGGACCGAGAGGCCGGCGCCGAGGAGCGTGCGTTTGGTCAGGCGCATCGGGTTCGGTCTCCGTGTGGGGTTTGCGGGGGGCGCAACGCGGCGTCGAGGCGGCTGGCCAGTGCCGGGCCGGCTTCGGAATCGGTCGCCGCGATGCCGACGAGCTCGGCCTCGTCCGGAGCAGGCTCCGGCAGCGGCGACAGGCTCCAGCGGCGCCCGACCACCTGCAGCAGATGCATCCCGGGCCTGTCGGCCAGACCGAGACGCCCCTTCAACCGCAGGAGCGAGGCCGGCATGCCGGCGAGCGCACGCTCGAGCCCGGCGCGGTCGAACGCGCCCGCGCGCCGGTAGAGCAGGCGCTGAAAAGCGTCCTCGTGCGTGACCGCCTCGGCCCGCGGTCGGGTCGATCCCCGCCGGGCCCGGTCCGGACCCGCGCCGCCCAGATCGAAGAAAGCCGCCGGCAGCGCGGCCGCCACAGTCTCGACCACCGGGATGCCCGGCGCGAGGGCGGCGAGCGTCGCCCGGGCGGCGGCGCGGCCGGCTTCATCCACGAGGTCGCGCTTGTTCAGCACGAGGAGGTCGGCGGCACGGATCTGGCGGGCGAGCGTGTCGCCCAGGCGCGGATCGGCGGCAAGGCCCGGCAGGCGCTCGGCATCCGCCAGCACCACGACGCCGCGCAGGACGAGGCCGGGCTCCACCAGGGCGATCTCCGCGATGGCGCCCGGATCGCCGACGCCGCTCGCCTCGATGACGATGTGATCGAAGGGTTCGGGCTCCGCGAGGACGCGCATTAGCGTGTCGAGGAAGCCGTCGGCGAGGCTGCAGCAGACGCAGCCATTGGTCAGCCGCAGGGTCTGCCCGTCATGGTCCTGGATCAGGCCCGCATCGACGTTGATCGCCCCGAAATCGTTGACCAGCACCGCGTAGCGGCCGTGCGAGCCGGCGAGCAGCCGGTTCAGCAGCGTCGTCTTGCCGGCTCCGAGGAAGCCGCCGACGACCGTGAGCGGGCACCGCGTCGCGGGCGCGGGAAGTCGGCGCCTCATGCCGGCGGCACCGTAAAGACGCGGCCGCCCAGCACCGTGGCGTGGATTGGAACGTCCTTGAGCGCCTCCGAGGGCACTTCGTACGGATCCGCGTCGAGGACGGCGAAATCGGCGAACTTCCCGGCCTCGATGGAGCCGACGCAATGATCCATCCGGAGCGTGTAGGCGGCCCCGAGCGTCACGGCGTGCAGGGCTTGGGCGACGCTCAGCCGCTCCTCGGGGCCGAGCACGCGCCCCGACGAGGTGGTCCGGTTGACGGCGCACCAGGCGGTGAACAGCGGCCCCAGCGGCGTCACCGGCGCGTCCGAGTGGATCGCGAGCGGGATGCCGAGCCGCGCCGCGCTCCCGGCGGCGTCGATTTGGGCCGCCCGCTCCGGCCCCATCGTCAGGTCGTGATGGGCATCACCCCAGTAGTAGAGATGGTTCGAGAACAGGTTGAGGCACAGGCCCAGGGCTTTGACCCGCCGCAGCTGCGCCTCGGTCGCCATCTGGCAATGCTGGAGGGTGTGCCGGTGGTCGGGACGAGGACGGGCGATCTGCGCCTTCTCGACCGCGTCGAGTGCTGCCTCGGTGGCCTCGTTGCCGTTGGTGTGGATGTGAAGCTGGATGCCGGCGGCGTGGTAGACGCCGACGATCCGGTCGAGATCCTCGGGGGCGACGTACCAGAGGCCGTTCGGCGCGCCGTTATGATAGCCCGGCGGCAGGAGCCGAGCGGTGAAACCCTGGATCGAGCCGTCGACGACGATCTTCACGATGCCGAAGCGGAGGCGATCGGTGCTGGCGGCGGCGAGGCGGCCGATCCTGGCGACCCCGTCTTCCGGGGGGCACGAGACCGAGGCCAGAGCCGGCACGATCCGCACCGGCAGGCCCTCGACGCAGGCGGCGCCGTAGACCGCCACGGTCGCGTCGGTGAGGTCGTTGTGCAGGTCGGCGATGGTGGTGATGCCCTGGAGCTGCGCGGCCGCACCGAACCGGGCCACGTCGGCGGCGTCGAGGGTCCCGCTCATCGGGTTGTAGCCGAGCCCCCGGAACAGGCGCAGCCGGGCGGCGATCCCCTGAAGTTCCCCGGACGGGGTGCCGTCCGGCAGCTTCGGCACGCCGTCGATGGCGGTGTTCTCATCGAAGCCCGCCATCTCCAGGAGCAGGCTGTTGACGTTGGTGATGTGCAGGCTGGCGTGGTGGACCATCACCGGCCGGGTGGTCGAGACCCGGTCGAGGTCGTGCCGGGTTAGGCGCGCGCCGCCGAGATGCAGCGGATCGAAGCCCCAGCCGTAGAGCAGCTGGTCCGGGTCGGCGATGGACCGGTCCGCCTCCGAGAGCCGGTCCACGACGGCGCCGATGTCGCGCAGGCCGGGCACGCGGCGTCCGTCCGGGCTGCGGCGGTCGCCGGCGCCGACATAGGTCTGACGCCAGAGGGTCCCCTCCATCACGTGGGCGTGCCCCTCGACGAAACCGGGGAGGATGACCTTGTCGGCGAAGCGCCGGTCGGCAACCGCGTCGAGCCCGTCGAACTCGGCTTGCGTTCCGACCATCAGTACGCGCCCGTCGCGCACGGCGATATGCGTCGCGTCCGGCCGCGATGGATTCATCGTGATGATCCGCCGGGCCTCGAAGAGGGTGATCTCGCTCGGCATGGCTGTCCTCGGCACGACGCCTAGGATGTCGGCCGTTCGCCCAGGCCGCTAGCGCCAGACGGCGGGGATGAAGGGAGCCAGGGCGCGGCGCCGCAAAAAGGCACCCCGAATGACGCGGCGATGCGGGTGCTTCCGGGGACGACTTGGCCGGTGCAGCGTCGCACAGCGTGCGAGCCAACCGCACCGGAGCCGCGCGGGATGAAACGCTTCCCCGCGTCATTCAACATGCGGGGCATAACCGCGGGCGGTGCCAGCGCATTCAGCGGAGGTGCTTTTGATTTCTCGGCCACGGTCTTGCGGCAGGCAGCCGTCCGCTTCCGCAGCCGATCCGCTCCAGAGCGGAACTTCTGCTAAGGGCCAGCTCCCGTCGCGTTGGCGGGCGCTGCTGAATGGCCGGGTTGGGTGGTTTCCTGCCAGTCCGGTTTCGGGTGGCGCAACCTGAATAGCGGACGCTCAATCCGAGCGAGCGGCCGCGACAGCTTTGCGCCATCAGCAAACCTTCAAGCGAAATCATTCGAATGGCCGCTTGGAACCCGACAGCTGACATTGAGATAGAATGATCGCTCCGGCGGCCACAACATCCTAACATCGTGACACATAAACGAGCCGCGTCCGGGATCCTCGTCGCGCACCCGAGAAACAGGGGACGGCATGCCCGGGGACCGGATCGTCAACGTTCAAGCACCCAAGCCCGATGTTGCTGCGGCGCAAGCGCAAGCGGAGCAGGGAACATTGGTTCGTGGCGACCTATACGCCCGTCGCCCTCAAGTCCGGGTCGCGCGAGGATCTCGGAGGGACGCACACGATCCCGACCGAGCACGGCAACCTTACCTGGCGCACCTACGAAGGCGCCCTCTGCCTCCAGGTTTCCGGCGTGCGGCTCGCCTCCCACAGACGCGGCCCCGGGACGGGTTCGACCTGGCTCGGTTCGAGGCATACCTCGTCGGCGGGGCGTTGCTCGACTCGCCCGCCTACACGGGCCTCGGCAATGCGAGCCGGCGCACGCCGCTGGCCGCGATGGCCCCGAACTCCCGGGATGCGACCCGCGGCCTGGACCTGACGGAAGGCGACCGCCTCCTGGCCGGGGTCGAGGTCGCCGAGATCGCCAAGGACGGCCGTCCCGAAGCCGCGTAGGACCTGCGGCGGTTCATGGACGACCGCGTGCGCGTCATTGGAGATCTCGTCCTGGTACGGGCTTGCGATCCCCTCGTGAAACGCCGGCCGAAGGGTTTGGCGTTCCAGCCGTTCCCGCAGTCCTGCGAGGCCTTCTATCGGATCGCGAACGACCACGATCCCTTCGGATACCGTCCGGACGCCTTGCCGGAAGGCCTGGCCTGGGGGGATGGGAGGCCATCGGACGGGCGCCCCGTCGGCCTCGGTCCGTGGGGTGGCTCGCTCGCCGATGCACCGTTCGGCGCGGACACCGCGAGGCTGTTGGCCGGGTTCGCCGCTACCGCCGCGCTCGGGGTCTTCTACGAGATCGAGGGTCGCTTCGGCCATCGGCTGTCCGAACCGGCCAACGCCCGGCCGTGGAACTCATGCCAGGCTACGCGGACGAGGCCTGAAGGTGGTCCCGGAAGGGCTGCCTGGGAGGGATCGGGGCGGTCGAGGCCGAGGCGGCCGTCGATGCCGCCCATCGCCTGACGGAGGTGGTGGCGGGATGTCATGGCGTGCAAGCGACGTGGAACGAGATGATACGGGAGGCACGGTTCCTGGTCCGCCGGTTCAGGGAGTACGAGTGGCCGCGCGTGGTGCCCTCGACCCTGCCCGACGTGGATGCCGAGGCGCTGGAGGGGCTGGTGATGTGATCACCCGTTTCCGGGTCGGGTTGCGCCCTTCGAAGCGACCGTGACGACCCCGTCCCTCAGCCGGGGCCGACGACCATCTCGAAACGGAGGCCGTCCGCGTTGATGCTCCGATCGAACCGGCCGCCGAGGCTGCGCTCGACGGTCTGCCGGAGCAGCCGCGATCCGAACCCGGTGCCCGCAGCCTTGGCCACCCCGGTCGGGGCCGGCCCCTCGTCCCAGGTGATTGCCGGAAGATGATGCCCGGCGCCATGCAAGTGGCGATCTTGAGGAGGTTGCCCTGCCCGGGGCGGACCTCTGTCCTCCCCGCCTCGATGCCCCGGGTCGCGCGCGGCACCGGCCGGTCGACGCGCATCCCCTTCCGTCCCTTCAACCGTTCGGAGAACCTCGCTTGGTAGAAGGGTGTCTCGGTCAGGGGCGCGACAACCCCGGAGGACGGTCCGGCCTCGCCCGACATGTTCCGGGGCACGAAGGATGACCGCACCCGTTCTGTGTCCGAGCCGTGCTGACGTAGCGGGCTTCATGGCCGTCTCGCGGCCACACAGCACGAGGGCACGGATGCTGGACGAGGCATCGGCTATGTCACCCTGCCGGCCATCGACACGGAAGAGGCGCTCACAGCCCTCGTCGCCGAACCCGGAGGATTCGACGCCGCGTTTTCCGACGTCGTGATGCCGGGCATGAACAGCATCGACCCGGCGCATGGGATCCATTGCCGGTACCATGACCCGACGGTGGCGCCGGCAACGGGATACAGCCACGACCAAGCGCAGAACCGCACCTTCGGCTCCGGGCTGTTGCACAAGCCGCACTCAGCCGAGGAACTCCCGCGGGTTCTGCGCAAGGTCACCGTCTGGCACCGGAAGCGCACGACCTGAAGCCGGCCCTACCGCGGGGGCGACCTGGACGTCCGGCCGGCGGCTACGCCGCGGCCGGGACCATCGAGGACGCCGCGGATACCGGAGGGACGCACGTCGCTTGGCCAGCGTGGATGCGGACCCCGCCGGGACCGGCCGCCTTCGCGTCGTACATGGCTCGGTCGGCCTCCCGCATGGCCGCCTCCGTGTCGGTCCACTCACCGGGCACGAGGATGCTGGCGCCCATGCTCACGGTGACTGGAACACCCGCGCAGGCGAGCCCTTCCGACACGATCCGGTGGAACGTCGCAACCCTCCGGCGAGCCTCCTCGACCGACCCGGCGACGAGGGCCGCCGCGAACTCGTCGCCCCCGAGGCGACCGAGGCAATCCTCGGGACGCAGGGACGCCGCGGCGCTCCGGACGAGGATGCGCAACGTGTCGTCGCCCGCCGCATGGCCATGCCCGTCGTTGACCCCCTTGAACCCGTCGACGTCGACGAGCACGAGGGCCAGGGCACCATGCCCATGCGCGACGGAAGCGGATAGCGCGGCGACGCGCCCGTCGAACGCTCCGCGCACCAACGCCCCGGTGAGGTAATCCCGCCGGGCCGCGGTCCGCTCGCGGTCGAACGAGCGGCGCAGAGCATGCATCAACGCAACGACGAACGCGTACGTGCCCAGCCTAAGCGCCCCCCGGGCAGCAGCGACAGCGGTCGGTACCTCCCCGTCGGCCCCGTGGAGGTAGATGTTGAGGAATGCGGCGACCCCGGCGACGGCGCAGGCGGCAACCGGGCCGAGACGCCATCCGGCTAGCGCGATCAGCGGGATGTATGCCGGCCCCATGCCGACCGCCGGGAACGCATGGTCGAGGCCGACGAGCGCCAACGCGGATACGGCGAGGGCGAGCCATGTCGAACGCCTCGACCAGCCGTCGAACCAGTCGTCCGACCGTCCCGGCCCCATCCCCGCTGCCATCCGTGACGTTCCATCAAGCCCGAAGATTAAAGGGCTCCCGGGGGGACGATAGGGACGAAGACTTAAGGATTTCCTGGGCGAGCCTCGTCATCGGTCCCGAACGGACGGTCGATGTCCTTCAAGGCATCGCTTTCGGCATCGCCCAAGCCTAATGCAGCGCTTCGTGTTGGCTTATCCGGGCTGCCAGTGCCCGGCCGACCTTGAACAGGGCGTTGCGGACGTCAGGCAGGGCTTCCTTCCCGCCATCGTCCTCGATCAGCGAGTGAGCCAGGATGAGGTGGTCGGCGACCAGGTCGAGCTGGCAGCATGGCATGGTATTCCGGTGCGGCGCCGGGGGCACGAAACGCTCGACGTTGCCGTATGCCCCGATCGTGTCCATGGCACCCGCCGCTAGTTCGGTGACCGTGCCGAGATGGCCGACGAAGCCGTCCCCGATCATGCCGAACGATGGAACGCCGCCCGCTCCGACCCAGCGCGACGAGCCGTCAGTCCTGAGCAGACGGTACCGGACGCTGAACTCGGCCGCCTTGCGAACCGCGTCGGCCATCGTGTCCTCCACGACGGGCCTGTCCCCCGGGTGGACACGGGCTAGCCATCCGCAACCCAGCGCATCACCGATCTCTTGGCCCGTCAGCGTCGTCCATTCACCACTGGTGTAGACGCATGCCCCGGCCGCATCCGTCACGAAGATCATCCGACCGCCTCACCTCGACCCGAATATACCCTCGATCCTAGCGTTCGATGCAAAACCGACAAGCCGCTCGGTCACCTTGCATGCGGCGGAACGCCGATCCGTCAAGGGAC
>NZ_JALNUL010000035.1:0-44711 GCF_026540775.1 Methylobacterium sp. GC_Met_3 | reverse complement strand
GTGCCACAAAGGCCGCGGCAGGCCGGCGCTCGTTGCCAAGAGCACTCCCGGCGGGGCAGGGATGAGTTCGGGCTCGCTTCCGGCCCGGGCGAAGGCGTCGAAGACGATCGGGGGGCGGCGGTCGTCCGCTCGGCGAGGTCCGGCACCACGCCTCCGTGCGGCCGGCCGACCCAGACCGCCACGGTGATCCGACGGTCGAAACTCACAGCTCAGGCATCGCGGTAGCCATAGGAGGTGCCGGTCTTGAAAGCGATGCGGCCGGAGAGAGCACTGTCTTGCGGAGGGCGTCGCGAAGGATGTCGACCACGTACCTTGCCGCCACCGGCTCGGCGATCCGCTCGCGCGCCTCAGACGGACCGGGCGGGTCGAGGCGTTTGCGAAGGGGCGGCACCGTGCCTTCCCTGGCGAGGCCGGCATAGAGCCGCGCGAGGTCGGCGAGGGTGATGCCGAGGTCGCCCAGCGCCGTCGGCAGGCCCGGCGGCGCGTTCTGCAGCAGGACGATTCTAGCTCCCGCTGCCCGCAACCGGGCGACGAACCGCGTCGGGCCGACCGCGTCGAGGAGTCCCATTGCAAGGCACATTGAGCGAGAGCTGCAAGGCCCGACGAGCGGCCACGGTCCCTTGGAACGATAGATCGAAGTTCCTTGGGGCGTAGTCCGCGAAGCGAACGGGCCGGTCCTCGATCAGCGTCTCGGGATGGGCGAGGCCCAGGTCGAAGGCTGCGGCATAGATGAACGGCTTCAGGGCCGATCCAGGGGAGCGCGCGGCAGTTATGACATCCACGGCGGCGCCACGCGACCCGTCCAGGTAGCCGGCGCTGCCGACCTGGGCGCGCACGTCCCCGCCGGCGTTGTCGAGGACAGTGAGCCCCATCGTGAGGTCCGGCAGCGGAACCTCACGCTGGCCTTGCCCTCGGCATCGGTGCGGGCATGCTCCTCCAGTTCGGCATTCGCCGCCTGGACCTCCTCGTCGTCGAGGCCGACCGTATAACGGTCGAGGCCCTTGACCGCCGGGACCGGGCCCGGCTCGACGATGAGGGTACCCGCGACGTCGAGGTCGGCCCCGGGGCGCCGTAGAGGAAGCGCGCAGACAGGGCCATCTCAACTGGCCGAGCGGGCCGCAGGGCCGCCTCCTTCGGGGTCAGCGACACTTCAGGCGTTAGGGGACGTAGTCTTCCACGAGGAAGGCCGTCTCGCCCATCGGAGCGGCCTTTGTGTCGGTATAGGTGGCCACGCGCCATGTCCTCCGCGCCGCGCCCGACAGCAGCGGGATAGCGAAGGCGCGGTCGCCCAGGCCCTCATCCGCCACCTGCACCCGGCGGTATTCGACTCCGTCCGGCCGTCGCACGACCAGCGTCAGCGGCAGTCCGCTGAGCGCCGGCCCGGCGGCGTCCCATAGCGGCACGGTGACGAAGGCCGTGTTGCCGAAGCCTGGACGGTTGGGAACGGCAATGATACAAATTCTTTATTCGACAACGGTGGGACGCATCGAATGCTTTTCGCGCGTTTTATTGGATCATTTCAAGCGCCGATGAACGCGGCGTTGATTATCTTATCTACAGTTATTGTGAGCTGCGTACCAGCCGAGGCCCAATTTGACGGTATTTTGAGAGGAATTATCGGGCAGGTAATTCAGAATGGCGCAACGCCGTACCGCCCGAACTACCAGTCGCCGGCGCCATATTACCCTCCCCGTACTGCTCGAACCGGACCTGCGCTGGCGGGCGTACCAAGCTTCGACTGCACGCGTTCGACTGGCACTGTCACAATTACGATCTGCGCAGATCCGGAACTCGCATCGCTGGATGCCCAAATGGCGGAAGCGTACATCAATAAGCTTCATTCAGGTAGAGATCCGGCTCTGCGGCGTAGACAGCGTGACTGGTTATTAGCGCGCAACATGTGTGCAAACGACCGCGAGTGCATTAGGCGCGCCTATTTCGAGCGTATCGCCGAGTTGGGTGGGTCAACAACTCTGGGATCTAGACTGTCAGCCGGCATGGCAGACGGCGAATTTCAGCCGCCTGTGGCCGACCACGGCCGTGGCGACCCCCTTCAGCAACTTGTGACCCCTCCGTCAGGGATGCGGCGTTGGGCCTTTCAGGTGGTCGACCGGCATTACGCCCTTACGTACCTCAACCAAGTGCTGCCGGGCACGAAAGAACGGGACATGGAAACCGCGAAGCGATTCTTCGTGCTACTCGCGATGGCCAACAACCCTTCGATAATCGACCGCTTTCGCGACAATCCGAGCGTTCTCGCGACTTTTGTCGATGATGAGTCAGCAGCTCCCTTCATGATCTCTAACCACAATGCATGGATCGGCAACAATCCTCTAACTCAAGAGAAGAACAGTAAAGATTTCCTCAAAATCTTTCGACAACGACTAATTGATGTGGCGCCAAGACTGCCGATGCGCCTTACCTGGGTGGAGATGGCCCACACTGGCTCTGACTACGACGAAGCGAATAACGGCTTTAGTGTGAAAACTTTCGCGGCCTCGATTGGAAGCAGTCAACAATCTGTGGAGTTACAAAATGTTGTGAAGGACGCCGGTTTGACGATGGGTCAAGGCTTCAAATTACCACAACTGTTTTGGCCCGTTTCGAAAAATGATGCCGAAGTGTTCCTCAACGCAAATTCGGCCGGCCACGTCCAGATTAGAATGTCTGTCGATCTATTCGGGATCGATCAAAAAACAGGCGAACTTTCGGCTAGGCTCGTCAGCGCGGTGCTCTACAATAAAGAAGACGGTCGACGGCTCTACGCCTTTCCGGTCGAGGCGCCGGGAGACGCGGCTGCACCCCAGGCGGACGCGTGGCCAGCAGGAACGACGTCAGCCTACACGGCGCGTACTGCAGGCAATCCTTGGGCCCTGCCGCTCAGCGGCACAATCCCGCTCATCACGGGAACTGAGTACGAAGCCGCGAGCGTTTATCCACCCTTTCTAGCCGGTGACAGCAACGGCGGCAGCTCGTCTCGCCATCCGCCGCGGGAGCGGTGGGCGCGCTTCATGCAGGCCCTCGCCTTGCGCATCGTGATCCGCAATGGGGCGGAACCATCGGACGCAGACGCTGTGCGGCTTGCCTGCGTTTTCATGCCATCTCAGCAACAAATGAAGTTGTTCGGACAGAATGCATGCGGATTCCAGTCCTATGTACCGGGGGCCGAGTTCGCAATCAATGACGGCGGCAGGGCGTTTAGACAAACGACAGTAAAGCAGATTGTGGCGTCCGCCCCCGATCTTCCAGTTCGCGCCCGTGTAGTGATGCCGGTAGAGGTTGGGCATTACAATCAGGGTAGGTTCGACCTCAAGACGTCTGTCAATGGTCCGATCAGGATATTTGGCTCGCCGATTGATGTGCTGCTGCCCAGCAGTTGGCCGGCCTCCGAAGCCGAGGCGCGCGCCTTCACAGCAATCCAGTCCTCGCCTTACGGCAGTCGCGCATGGCTCGCTATCGATTTATCGATCACCGGCACAACGCCGGCTGGTTCGCCGTCCGTCATGTCGACTAGTGCAACCGGACTTCCTGATCATCGAAGTTGGCTGTTCCAGACTGCTGCGATGACGCTTTTCGCCGATGACATGTTGCGGAAGCCCCTATTCACCTTTGCACTCGACGGCTTACGGCTTGCGCAACCGGATGCAGGCGCCGAAGCCAGGGCGAAAACGCGTACTACGACACCGATCCGCATGGGCGGAGAACTCGGCCTCTTAGCGCTTGTTTCGAGTCCCCATGTCGATACGGTGCGCATCAATTGGCAGCAGGCAGCGGACAGCCGCTTCCGCTTCGAGCAATCTTATGCCGATGTGCCAAATTGGAAGAATTTTGACCCCTGGGGCCGCTTCTTCTCAAGCAGCCCTGACGCTGCGAACGCCGCGCGCTACCAAAGCTGGACTAAGGAACGAGCTGCTGCACTACCGGACCACGTTACGTTCTGGCGGCTGCTCTCCCCATACGTCGCTACCGCGCAGGGGAGGTCGATATCGGCCTTCGGCAACGATAATCTTATAGTCAGCGGCTTCAACGGCATGGACGAACAGCGCGGGTCGCTTGATGACGACCTCGCGCGCCGCCTATGGGTCCGCGGCATCAGCCCGGACCAACTGGCGCCACTGCGCATCCGCATGCCGGGCAACGATGATGTCTTGGTTCTTGCGGCCTTTCCAGTGGCGGCCAGCAAGTACGTCCTCGATTTCGCGGCGGCGCCGATGAACTTTACGGCAGGAGGTCAGCAACCTCGTTACGCGGTCAACGCCAAGCTTTCCGACTTCGATATCGTCAAATATGGTCCCAATGCGGGAAAGACGGCCATCCTTGTGCGGCTCGAACCTGACAGCGCGACGGTTTGGCAGAACGGCGCCGCGCTCGGCACCATCAAGCTTCCGACCATCCCGTGGGCCGTTACCCCCCCTACGCTTGCCACCGCAGCTGACCGGCTCGCCGGGCCACCTTACGGTTACGACATGCTCGGCATTAGGCTCGGCATGTCGATGGACGACGCTGAGGCAGCGGTGCGCCGCCATATGACAGTCTTGCAGACCGTAGAAGGCCAGCAGGCGGTGCTTAATCCCTCAAGTATCGGCCCGCAGCACGGTAAGATGTTTGTCAACCAAGATACCGGCGAGATCATCGTGCTTTACGATTGGCCGCCCGTCGCGGCCGGGCGGGTGGTGGCGGTCTGGCGGACACAGCCTGTGCCGCGCGACAAGTGGGACGTTGTACTCAGCGACATCCTGATCACTAAATACGGTCAACCGGAGGTGCGCGGCGACCATGAGGCGTTCTGGACGCGGCGCCCAAGTTCAGACGAGACTACCGGCAACTGCCTGCTCGGTTCCGGCCACGACGGCGGGGTCGACTGGCGCATCGACGGGAAGCCCTTCCCAATCAGCACCATGGCTGGCCAGAAGCCGGAGATTCCTCGCCTTCGCGTCGACTCGAAGGCTAACTACACGGGCTGTGGTTCGGTGTTCCACGCCCGCAACTATCAGCTAATGAGCGGCGAGCGCGTGCCGTTCGAAGGTGTGCTCTACGACCTCGACGTCCTGTCGCTCATTACCCGCAGGATTGAGACAGCGAACCAGTCACCGCCTGTCAATGAAACCCCGGCCATCAAGTTTTGATCGAGCTGTACTTCGCGCTCTCAACGCGAAGCCACTACTATTATCACGATTTAATGAAGTGGTTTTCAACTAATTGGCTTGATTGTTAGCCGCTCCAGATGTTGGTGTCCTTGCGCTTCGGACCCAGAACCGGCCGCAGCACGGTGGCTAGACCACGAAGGTCCACGCGCTGTTTAATGTGCTCGACGGCCCCGACGTCCTGCTTCTGACGCCGGGCAACGCCAGCGTGGTGACCACCACCTGGCGGTGCTGGCCGACGATCGTCCGCTTCATCGAATGATTCCAGGCCGTCAGCACATAGCTCGGCCGAGCCCGCCAACCTCGCGGATTCTTGCTTGGCCCTAACGGCCGGGGTCGCACGCTGCCTCCCTGCAGCCTTTCTGCGGTTCCGCTGGCCTCGATTCACTTACTCCACCGGGCGGAGCACGCCCTATGGGCTGGCTCAGATGCCGGTTATCAAGGTCGCCACTCGCACGGAGCTGGCCGTGCGCTGGTCGGACCTGATCGAATTCAACGCGGGCCGGATCGCCACCGGGCGGACGACGATCAAGGAGGCCGGCTGCGAGCCGTTCCTGCTGATCCTGGACGTCGCGAGGGACGGGCACAGCCTTGATCGAACCGCTGGGGCTTGTTCAACGACCTCACCCTGTTCAACCCTGACCCCGCCGCGGGACCGCAGGCATCGATCGTGGGACCGATGCGCGGAGCGTTGAACCAGTGAGCACGGCATCGCGTACAGTCCTCAAAACGACGTCTCGAGGTGGTCCCGGGGACGGATGTCGACTTGCATCGCGTCTTCGAGGTCCGCTTTAAGCATCGCGAAAACGAGAGGGGTCTGGCGGATTTCGGCCATATTACGCCATACCAGATCGCCAATGCTCAAGGCCGGTCGTTCGGCTTTGCGCCATTCGGAACGTTCAGCACTGTCAACATGATTTTTTCAAAGCAGTCACCGAGTCATCCAGGATTGACTTGCTTATTTCCTGCTCAAGGGCTTAGACTACAGCATAAAAATTTAGGAGCGCAAAACGACTAAAGTAACAGGCGCTCGATCTCGGTGGTCACTTACATAAAATTCAAATTCTTGCCTCAGTCTTTGTCTGAGGTTGGGAATGGATCGCTCGTCACCAATTGCGCTACGGACGATAGCCGATTCGGCGGAGATCGTCCTGTGCTTTCGCTGGCCGATGCAGCTCAACTCGGGCGCATTCTAACGGTAATGCCACCAGTTTGAGCCCGGTGCGTAAAAGATCATCGTCCAGAGGCACGCTTTATCTTTTGAAGAACCTGAGATTTTTCATAGTTATAAAAGGCCGCCCCGCCACGAATATGCGTGCTCGGTTTTGATGGCCCGATCGAGGTGTCGCGATGACAAAAATCCTTCCGTCCCGTCGCACACTGATGGTCGGCGGTGTGACATTAGCCGCGCTCAGCGCGACTAACCGGGCGCGGGCAGCGAGTGAGCCTGGCAGCCTGACCTATGGCATCTCGATGACCGACCTGCCGCTCACCACTGGCCAGCCGGACCGGGGCGCCGGCGGCTACCAGTTCACCGGCCTGACCCTGTACGATCCAATGGTCGCCTGGGAGCTCGACGTCGCCGACCGTCCCGGCAAGATGGTGCCCGGGCTTGCCACGTTCTGGGAGGTTGACAAGGCCGACCCGAAGGTCTGGACCTTCCACCTGCGCGAGGGCGTGACGTTCCACGACGGCTCGGCTTTCGATGCCGACGCAGTGATCTGGAACTTCGACAAGGTGCTCAACAAGGATGCGCCGCACTTCGACCAGCGCCAGGCCGCGCAGGTCCGTCCACGCCTGCCGGGGGTGGCGAGCTACAGGAAGCTCGACGCCAAGACCGTCCAGGTGACCACCAAGACGCCCGACAGCCTGTTCCCCTATCAGATGCTCTGGTTTCTGATCTCTTCGCCCACGCAGTACGAGAAGGTCGGCCGGGACTGGGCGAAGTTCGCCTTCGAGCCCTCGGGCACGGGGCCGTTCCGGATGGGCCAGCTCGTCCCGCGCGTGCGTCTCGAACTCCTGCCGAACGTGAGCTACTGGAACCCTAAGCGGGTCCCGAAGCTCGCGAAGCTCACGCTCACCTGCTTACCCGAGGATCTCGCACGGGTGAACGCCCTACTGTCAGGTAACGTCGACCTGATTGAGTTGCCGGCCCCCGACGCGGTACCGCGCCTCAAGGGTGCCGGGATGCGCGTCGTAGGCAACGACACGCCGCATGTCTGGAACTACCACCTGTCGATGCTGGAGGGCTCGCCCTGGCGGGACCTGCGCCTGCGCAAGGCCGCCAACCTCGCTGTCGACCGTGCAGGCGTGGTCCAGCTCATGGGCGGCCTCGCCCAACCGGCCGTTGGGCAGGTGCTACAATCGAGCCTCTGGTTCGGCAAGCCGAGCTTCCAGATCAAGACGGACCTCGATGCTGCGCGCAAGCTGGTTCAAGAGGCTGGGTACTCGGTCGAGAACCCCGTAAAGGCCACGATCCTGATCCCGACCGGCGGCACTGGGCAGATGCTGTCCCTCCCGATCAACGAGTTCATCCAGCAGAGCTGGGCTGAAGTGGGCATCCAGGTCGAGTTCAAGACGGTGGAGCAGGAAGTGTCTTATACGGCGTGGCGGCAAGGCGCCGCCGACCCAAGCCTCAAAGGGATCACGGCAAGTAACGTCGCCTACGTTACCACGGATCCGTTCAACGCGATCCTGCGCTTCTACGATTCGAGGCAGATCGCCCCGAACGGATTGAACTGGAGCCACTACCGCAATCCAGATGTCGACGCCTTGTGCGACAAGGTCAAGGCTACGTTCGATACGGACGAGCAGAACAGGCTGCTGGCGCTCATCCACCAGATTGTTGTGGACGATGCCGTTCAGGTCTGGGTGGTGCATGACACCAATCCGCATGCGCTCTCGCCACGGGTGAAGGATTATGTGCAGGCCCAGCACTGGTTCCAGGATCTTTCGACTTTTGCCTAAAGCTGGCAGGCTGCGCTCCAACGGCCTGGGGCATGATTTTTCGAACGGATGATCTGGCGATGACAAGACTCCAGAGCACCCGCGCTTTCCGCGTGATGCCGACCGAAACCGTCACCTTCCACCCGCGCATCTTTGGGCAGCGCGGCGCGGTGGCGGCCGAACACTACCTCGCCCCAATGGCGGGCATCGAGATCATGAAAGCTGGCGGCACCGCCATCGATGCAGCCGTGGCCGCCTGTCTCGTCGAAGGCGTGGTAAACCCACAGATGCATACGATCGGTGGCGAGATCCCGATTCTGATTGCAGCGCCCAGCGAGGCCGGGGTGGTCTGCATCAACGGCAACACCGTAGCGCCGGCGACCGCCACACCAGAGGCGTTCCGACGGCGCGGATACGACAAAGTCCCCGCTGATGGGCCACTGGCTGCGGGCGTTCCAGGTGCGCCGGGTGCTTTGTTAGAGGCATTGCGCCGCTACGGCCGCCTCAGCTTCGCCGACGTAAGTGCTCCGGCACGCGATCTGGCGCGCGACGGCTTCCCTGTCCATTCCGGGCTGCTGCGCCAGCACAAGTTCGGCATCCTCGACAACGCAGAGCGCTTCAAGCGGGAGTGGAAGGGATCGGCAGCCGTATACTTGCCGGGCGGACGGCCCCCGCTGGAGGGCGCCATCATCCGCAACCCAGCACTAGCCAGCATGCTCGACTTCATGGCGAACGAGGAACGGCAGACCGGCGGATCGCGCGAGTCCGGTCTGCAGGCGGCGTTCGACGCCTTCTACAAGGGCGACATTGCCGTCGAGATCGCCACGTTCGTCGCACGGCGCGACGGCTTCCTCACCCGCGAAGATCTCGCTCGCTTCAAAGTACCGGTCGAGCGACCCATGTCGGTCCGCTACGCGGGAACCGACCTATACAAATGTGGACCTTGGACCCAAGGGCCTGCCGTCCTCCAAACCTTGTCGATCCTCAAGAATTTTGACCTCGCGGCGCTCGGCCACAACTCCGCCGCCTACGTGCATCTCGTCGTTGAGGCGATGAAGCTGGCCTTTGCGGACCGGGAGCAGTTCTATGGCGACCCCCTGCAGGTCTCAGTGCCGACAGAGACGTTGATCTCCGACGCTTACGGCTCGCTGCGCGCCGCGCTCGTGGGGGAGCACGCCGACCGCAGCCTTCGTCCAGGCGACGCTTGGGCAGGTACGGCACTTCTGCCGGCCGAGAAGCGGCTCGGCGGCTCGTCCTGGGGGCCAGGCACAGTCCACGTCGACGCGATGGACCAGGCCGGCTACACCGCCGCATTCACGCCGAGCGGGGCGTGGATCAAGAGTGCAGAGGTCGTTCCCGCCCTCGGCTTCCCCCTCGGCGTGCGCCTCTCCAACTTCCAGCTGCAACCCGCGCATCACCCCAATGTCATCGCTCCCTTCAAACGCCCGCGGACGACCATAAGCCCAAGTCTGGCTCTGAAGGACGGCAAACCCTGGCTCGCCTTCGGCAGCATGGGCGGCGATCAGCAGGACCAGTGGCAGTTGCAGTTTTTCCTGAACCGCGTCGTGTTCGGCATGCCGCTCCAAACGGCAATCGAGGCGCCGAAGTTCTCCAGTGAGCACTTCCCGGCGCTGTTCCACCCGCACGACTTCTACCTCAATCGCCTGCGGATCGAGACGAGTGTCGGCCGAGACACCCTGGATGGGCTCGCCGCCCGCGGCCACGAGGTAGATCCCGCGCCGCCCTGGACGGAGGGCTACCTGTGTGGGACCGAGCGAAATCTGGAGACGGGGGTCCTTGAGGCAGGGTCCGATCCGCGCGGCAACAAGTCGGAGGTATTCCCCGCCTTCGCTTTGGCCTACTGAAGCGCCGGATGGTTCGATAGGGGCCACTATTCGCGTCGTAGGTCGATACGGAGACGCAGACAGGCGCCACCAGCAAGACCTCGTGACAGGAACTGTCGGAGCCAATCTCCCCCACACGTCGCTCAGTCCCTTGGTGCTTAAAGGGACTAATATTGATACCTGCACGACCTTCGACGGCCTCGCAAAGGCGTCAACGGCTAAGAAGGGTGGTGAACGGAACTGAGCTTAACACCTGAAACCGGACCTTCCGTTTTGCGCCCAGTCCGGTCACTCTAGGCTCACCCGGCAAGCCCCGAAAGCAGACATAAGCCGTAGTGTCGTGTTACGGCAATGACATCGCGGCTCAGCTCACGTCTGACTTAGAAGATGCTAGCCAGAGCATTGCCCAGCTTTATCAGCCATAATGGCTTGCACGTTGGCGCCGTACGCGCGCCTGTGTAAAAGCAACGCTCCGCAGCTCGGGATTGCGAATTTGATTGCCACCCATTGCAAAACCTGAATTCCATGGTCCAGATTAGATTTCGACAGTTCGTCAGCTCAGCGGCGGGCGCTGAGACGGCATGTGAAGTTTCGACGAGCCGGCGCAGAGTACCTGAATAGCTAAAACGCCGGCTCATGACACAAGCGAGCTCAGGAATTGACGCGCTTCGGAATCGGACGTCCGCGACAGGCGGCCCGGAATTGCTGGCGTGAGAGGCCATGCATGCTGCGCCGATCGGCCTGCTGCGTGCAGGCCATCTTGCGGTCTGCTTTGTTCAATTCCTTGGTGCCCGTGGACGGCACGTCCGTCGGAGAAGGAGCGGTGTAGCTCTGCGCAAGACTCGTCGTCGACAGCGCAACCAATAAAGCGAACCCGAGACCCAACCGACGCATAAGACCCCTCCGAATGCTTGTTGTGGCCAAGCAATCGTCGCGCCAGATGCCGTTTGTCCGGCGTCCGAGCGTTGCGCCGCTCAGTGCGGGGCCCCGGTGCTTCGCGACGGGTAGCGCAGCGGGTCGTTGGGGCGGCGTGCATCGTAGACGCATTCGCCCGCCACCCAGGTCGCCCGAACCGTGCGGTGATCGCCGAGCGTCATCAGCACGAACAAGAGATCCTCGATGTCCCGGCAGCTCTCGGTGCGGAATCCGAGCAGCGGGGTGGCGGCGAGGTCGAGGACGCAGAGATCGGCCTCGAAGCCGTCCGCGATTCGCCCGATCCGGTCGTCAAGGCGCAGGGCTTCGGCTCCGCCCAGCGTCGCGAGCCAGAAGGCCCGCAGCGCGTCGAGCTTGGTCCCGCGCAGGGCCGCGACCTTGTAGGCGTCACCCAGCGTCTTGAGCAGCGATAGGGACGTGCCGGCCCCGACATCCGTCCCAAGGCCGACCCGCACCGGCCGCCGGGGATCGAGGGCATCGAACAGCCGGAACAGGCCGCTGCCCAGGAAACCGTTGGAGGTCGGGCAATGGGCGACTGCCGCGCCCGCCGCGTGGCAGGTGCAGAAATCGTCCTCGCTCAGGTGAATCGCGTGGCCGAAGACGCTGCGCGGGCCGACGAGGCCGGACCGGGCATAGACGTCGAGGTAGCTCGCCCTGTCGGGGAACAGGTCCATCACCCACGCGATCTCGTCGGTGGTCTCGCACAGGTGTGTCTGGAGGAAGAGCCCGTCATGCTCGCGCAGGAGCACGCCGGCGGCGTCGAGCTGCGCCTCCGTGCAGGACGGCGCGAAGCGCGGAGTGACCGCGTAGAGCTGCCGCCCGCGGCCGTGCCAGCGCGCGATGAGCGCCTTGCTCTCGTCGTAGCCGCGTTGCGCCGTGTCCAGGAGGGCCTCCGGCGCGTTGCGGTCCATCAACACCTTGCCGGCGATCATCCGGGTGTTGAACCGCTCGGACTCCGCGAAGAAGGCCTCTACCGAGCCGGGATGGACCGTGCAGTAGACCACCGCAGTGGTCGTTCCCGCCCCCAGGATCTCGCGGAAGAACAGCTTCGCGACCCGTTCCGCGTGGGCGTGGTCCGCGAATTCCAGCTCGGCCGGGAATGTGTACTTGCTAAGCCAGGTGAGCAGTTGCTCACCGTACGAGGCGATCATCTGAAGCTGCGGATAATGGACATGCGTGTCGATCAGCCCCGGCAGGATCAGGGCATTCTCGTAATGCGTAATCGCGACGCCGGGGGGAACCCGGTCGACCGTGTCGCCGAAGGGGCCGAAACCCGCGATCCGACCGTCCGCGATCAGGATGAGCGCGTCCTCGACATGGTCCAGGCATCCCTCGGCCAGGAACGGGTTTCCGGACAGGCTCGCCGCGCGGCCGCGCAGGGCGCGCCACGCCGATCCCGCGGGCCCGGGCGCGGGGTCTGGCCTCACGGACATGCCGCGGCCTCGCCCGCGACGAGCCTGTAGATCCTATCGGCCGCGAAGGGCGTGGCGGTGAGCCGGGCGCCGGTGGCGTCGCGGATGGCGTTGCCGAGGGCCGCCGCGACGGGATTGTAGGGCGACTCGCTCATGGACTTCGCGCCGAGCGGCCCGACGCTGTCGTACGTCTCGGCGAACAGAACCTCGGTGTCCGGCACGTCGGCGCAGGTGGCGATGTGATAGTCGCGGAACGCCTGCGTGAGCACCTTCCCGCTCGCATCAATGATGAAGTCCTCGTAGAGCGCGGCGCCGATCGCCTGCGCGACCCCGCCCTCGACCTGACCCCGGCACTGCATCGGGTTGATGACCCGTCCCGCATCCGCCGCATGCACGCTCCTGAGGATCCGCACCGCGCCGGTCGCGGGATTCACCGCGACCAGGAAGGCCTGGACATTGAACGACACCGAGCGCGGCGACCCGTCGGCGCGCCCCCAGGCCTCCAGGGGTCCGAGACCGGCGAGGGCAACGCGGCCGCGCGGCGTCTCCACGGCCGCGCCCGCGAGGCGGCAGGCCTCCGGCGCGGCGTCGGTCAACTCAGCCGCCCGCGACCGGATCGATGCGGCGAGCGCTTCGGCCGCCCGGAGGGTGGCGAGGCCCGCCACCACCGTGCCGGTGCTGCCATAGGCGCCCGTATCCTGGCCGACGGCGTCTGTATCGCCACCCGCGACGCGGACGTGCTCGGGCTCCACGCCCAGCGCCGAGGCCGCGATCTGCCGATGCACCGTGCTGGTGCCGTTGCCGAACTCCGCGGTTCCGACATGCACGGTGACATGACCCGCCGAACCCAGGGACACCCGCGCCTCGGCGTGGTGCCCACGCGGGGGGATCGTGTCGATCATCGCCATCGCCATGCCGGTGCCGGCGCGCCAGCCCGGCGGCGCCTCCGCTCCGGGATCGGCCCGCAGGGCGTCCTCCACCAGGGTCAGGCACTGATCGAGCCCGTAGCTGCCGAACACGACGTCGTGCGGTTCCAGGCTGCTCGCCACCAGCGCGTCCCCGGGTCTCACCGCGTTGCGGCGGCGCAGGTCGAACGGATCCAGGCCGAGGGCGCGGGCGACCTCGTCCAGGGCCGATTCGAGGGCGAAGATGGTCTGGCTCAGGCCGTAGCCGCGGAAGGCACCGGACGGCACCGTATGGGTGTAGACCGCGTGACCGTCGACCCGCTTGTTCGGGCATGCATAGGCAGCCAAAACCTCGTTGCAGCCGTGATGCAGCACGCCGCCCGCATGGTTGCCGTAGGCGCCGGTGTCGGACAAGACATCGAGGCTGATCGCCATGAGCGTGCCGTCCCGGCGCGCCCCGACCCGCACACCCACGCGCATCGGATGGCGGGTCGTGGTGGCGATGAACTGCTCCTGCCGGGTCAGCTCCCACCGGACCGGGCGGCCGGTCCGCAGCACGGCAAGCGCCACCAAGTCCTCGGTGAGCATCTCCTGCTTGCCGCCGAAGCCGCCGCCGACCCGGCCGCACAGGACGCGCACCGCGTCCCGCTCCAGGCCGAACAGATCGCACAGGGCGTCCCGGGTCAGGAACGGCACCTGCGTGCTGGTCCGGAGCGTCAAGCGGCCGTCCGGGTCGCGCCAGCCCAGGCAGGCATGGGTCTCCAGGGCGGCGTGCTGAACGCGCTGCGACTGGAACGTCTGCGCGTAGACGACATCGGCCGCAGCCAACCCCGCCGCGACGTCACCGACCTCGCCATGGACCTCGGCGGCGAGGTTCGAGTGCCGTCCCGGGGAAAGCGCGTCGTGGCCGGGCAGATCGTCCGGATCGTGGACGCGGGGGGCGTCGGGCGCCAGGGCCTCGGTCGGGTCGAGGATGGCCGGGCGGATCTCGTAGGTCACGCGCAGCGCCCGGCAGCCGGCCTCGGCGGCCGCGTCGGTCTCGGCGATTACGGCGGCGACACGCTGACCGACGAAGCGCAGGATCGGGTCGAGCACCCGCGTGTCGGCCGCGTCGTCGCGTGGGTCCTGATGGCGGCCGGTGGAGAAGCAGCGCGCGGGCGCGTCCGCGTGCGTCAGGACCGCGACCACGCCCGGAACGGCGCGCGCGGCCGCGTCGTCGATCGCCACGATGCGGGCATGGGGATGCGGCGACCGCAGGACCTTCAGGTGAAGGGCGTCTTCGGCCGGCACGTCGAGGGTGAAGCTCGCCCGGCCCGCGACCACCTCCGCGGCGGCCGGTGCCGGCAGGTTCCGGCCGACCGGGTCGCCGGGCTCGGTCGCGCCCTCGGCGGGGGCCAGCCCCGCGATCGCGTCCCGGATTGCCCTGTAGCCGGTGCAGCGGCAGAGATTGCCCTTGAGGGCGGTCCCGAGATCGCGCCTCTGCGCTTGGTCGAGCGCCGCGGCCGTCATGATCATGCCCGGCGTGCAGAAGCCGCATTGAAAGCCCTGTGCCGCCCGGAACGCCGCCTGGACAGGGTGGCAGGCCTCCGGCGGCGGATCCTGCAGCCGGCATGGGCCGGACAGGCCCTCGATGGTGGTGACGCTGCGCCCCTCCGCGCGGAAGGCCGGGATAAGGCAGCTATGCACCGGCTCGCCGTCGAGATGGATCGTGCAGGCGCCGCAATCGCCGGCGTCACAGCCCTTCTTGACGCCGTACCAGCCGGCCTCCCGCAGGTAGGTCCGCAGGCACTGGCCGGGGCGGGGGCGCGCGGCATGGGCGAACCCGTTGATCGTCAGCCTCATGCTGCGGCTTCCTCGGCCAGCGCGTCGCGGACCTCGTGCGCGAGGTGGCGGGTGACGTGACGCCGCCAGTCCGGCCGGCCGTGGACGTCGTCGTAATACGCGTCGTCCGGGATCGCCGCGTCGAGCGCCTCGGCCAAGGTGTCGGTGTCGGGCCATCCGGCGAAGGTGAGCCGAAACGGACGTTTGACCGACGCCGTGACGGTCAGTGCGAACCCACCGTCGCGGTCGCGAGTGCCGATCAGGAGCGCGCCGGAGCGGCCGTTCGGGCTGAGGCTCGCGCGCCGGAACGCGGTCCGCCGTCCGAAGGCGAACGCCGGCATGGACAGGCTGCGCAGGATCTCGCCCGGACCCAGGGCATTGCGCTGCGGCCCGAGGACGAAGTCCGTCACCGGTAGGGTGCGCTCCATCCCGTCCGCCGACCAGATCGTGCAGACAGCTTCGAGGGCGGTCGCGAGCGCGATCATCGGTCCGGCCGGGAGGGCTAGACAGAGGTTGCCGCCGACCGTGGCGACGTTCCAGATCTTGAAGGAGCCGAGGAGGGCGCGGCAGCTTTGCGCGACGAGCGGCGCGGCGATCCAGTCGCCCGGCAGTTCGAGGCGGTCGAGCTGCGCGATCGTGCAGGTCGCTGCGAGCGTCAGACCCTGCGCCTCGACCGTGTGCGGGCGCCAGCCGAGAGCAGCCAAGTCGACGAGCCGGCGTGTTCCCGGCTGCGGCTCGGAGAACAGCCATGTCCCCCCGGCGAGGAACGCGTCACCGTCCGTCCAATCCTGGAGGTCGGTCCTCCCGCGGGGCCGGAGGACGGTCTCGATCGTGTTGAGGTCCATGCCCCCTCGTGAGACGGATCTTCGTAGGACACCCGACGCAATATGCCTGCCGCGCCGAAGGCCCGGGCGATGGGCCTATCCTAACGTGCCGCAGCGCCGTCGAGGCTAGCGATGGCGGCGGTGGAATCCGTGACCCAGCCGAAGATGCCGCCCTGGGCCTTGATCATGGCGAGCCCGACGCGATGGAAGGCCGGATCGTAGGAGGCGCAGGCATCCGCGATGACCGCACACCGATAGCCCCGGTCGTTGGCTTCCCGCACCGTGGTATGGACGCAGACCTCCGTGGTCACGCCGCAGACGAGCAGCGTGTCGATCCGCCGGGCGCTTAGGATGTCGGCGAGGTCAGTGGCGTAAAAAGCGCCCTTGCCGGGTTTGTCGACCACCGGCTCGCCGGGCCGAGGCTGCAACGCTGGGATGATGTCGTGGCCGGGTTCCCCGCGGACCAGGATCCGGCCCATCGGGCCCGGGTCGCCGATGCGGGCGGATGGCGCGCCGCGCGCGATCTTCGCGGGCGGCGCATCCGACAGATCCGGCCTGTGCCCCTCCCGCGTGTGGACGACCAGCAGGCCGGCGCCGCGGGCCGCCGACAACACAGAGGCGGCGGGTTCCACGGCGGAGGCGAGCAGCGCCACGTCATTGCCGAGGCTCTCGCCGAAGCCGCCCGGTTCCAGAAAATCGCGCTGCATGTCGATGATCACCAAGGCCGCGGCCGCGGGGTCGAACAGCAGCGGGGACGGCTCGGCCTCAAGACGGCAGCGCGCGGCGGGGCCTGTCGTGGACGCCATGGCGGTCACCTCCGCGAACGCCCGAATGACCGACGTTCCCCCCGGATGATGCCGGCGCCGCTGGAAAAGTCCATACGGGGCTCCCGGCCTGAGCGCACGCAAAACGTGTCCGCGGTGCAGCCTTATCGGCACCACGACCAGGGATCACTCAGACTGGTCATGCTTGCCGCAGCGATCCGCCCACCGGGGCAGCAAAGTTCGGCTGCCGTGCCGCCGCGTGGACACGCAACCTGACGGAATCGCCGGCCCGCGCTTACATATGGCCGAACACATCGGTCTAAGCCCGCGACAATGTGTTGTGTTTTTGCGACGCACGCTGAAGTCAACGCGGTTTGCCGGCGCGCTGGCATAGCGGTTGCTGCCCTTCTATCGGGCCAAGCGGGATTCGGGGGTCGGCGCAATGATTGGGCGTGTACTGGTAACGGCGGTCTTATCGCTTTGGGCGATTGCGGCCGCCTCCGCGGCAGACCTTGAAACCGCGAAAAAGGACAAGGCCCCCGAGACCATGCCGGTGAAGGACGTCTCGTTCTTCCTCTTCTCGGACACCCAAATCAGCTATCGCTATCAATTCCCGACCGTCTCGCCCGGCGTGCAGATCCTGCGGCCAAACGGAAGCTTCGTGTCGCGGGAAGCGCCCAAGCAGATCCTGGGCATCACCCATGCGGATGCCTGGGCCTACGGCACGAACTTCTTCGCGCTCGACATCCTGAAGTCCGGCTCCCAGTTCCCCGCCGGCACGACGAACCCGCCCGGGAGCATCGCCTCGCCGGCCTTCTCCGATTACGGCAACACCGAAGCTTACGGCCTCTATCGGGGCACCCTCAGCCTGAACGCGCTCACGAGCTCGAAGGCCTTCGCGATCCCGGGCTTCGTCAAGGACGTATCGCTCGCCTTCGGCTTCGACGCGAATTCCCAGAACGACGCGTTCGGCTCGAAGAAGCGTGACGTTGTCGGCGGCCTCAACTTCGCCTTCGACGTTCCGGCGGGCTTCCTCAACCTGAGCACCCACGCCTACAAGGAATGGAACCGCAACGGCTTCAACCTCCAGCCGGATCGCGACCAGAGCTTCGACGTCGTCCCCGAGTTCGAACTCGTCTACAACTTCCCGCTGACCTTCACCAACCTTCCGCTCAGCATCACGGGCTTCAACAACATTGTGCTGCCCAAGGGACGCGGCGTGCAGAACGTGGCCGACTTCGCGTTCAATCCCAAGCGCGGCCTCGAATTCCTCTCGCGCACCAATCTCGTTCTCGACCTCGGCAAGCTGATCTACGACCAACCCAACAGGGTCGATGTCTTCATCGGCTTTCAGTACTGGCTGAACAAGTTCGGCAACGTGGAGACCGCGAGCTTCAAGGGCACCGAGGAGAAGAGCTTCCTGGCGGGCTTCGCCTTCCACGTCTTCTGAGACGCTGTCCCGGCATCGCGGAGGGGCTGGATGACGATCGCGGCGACGGAGCCGATGCCCGCCTCGGGCGATCCGAGGCCGCTGTTCGGCGCCTACGGCATCGTGAAGCGCTTCGGCGCCTTCACCGCCAACGATCGCATCGACCTCGAAATCCGGGCCGGCGAGATCCACGCCCTGCTCGGCGAGAACGGAGCCGGGAAATCCACACTGATGAAGATCCTCTACGGCCTCCTGGAGCCGACGGAGGGCGTCGTCACGCATCGTGGCGAAACGGTGAGGCTCGCCAACCCGGAGGCGGCCCGCCGGCTCGGCATCGGCATGGTGTTCCAGCATTTTTCCCTGTGCGAGAACCTGACGGTCGCCGAGAACATCGCCCTCGTGATGGGCAAGGGCCTCAGCCGCAATGCGCTCGCCGACCGGATCGCGACCCTCGGCCGGACCTATGGCCTGCACCTCGAACTGGATCGGCCGGTCTGGTCGCTGTCGGCGGGGGAGCGTCAGCGCATCGAGATCGTGCGCTGCCTGCTCCAGGACCCGAAGCTCGTCATCCTCGACGAGCCGACCTCGGTGCTCACCCCCGGCGAGGCCGAAATGCTGTTCGCGGTGCTGGAGCGCCTGCGGGATGAGGGCCGGGCGCTGCTCTACATCTCGCACCGGCTCGACGAGGTGCGCCGCCTCTGCGCCCGCGCCACGATCCTGCGCGGCGGCCGGGTCGTCGGCACTTGCGATCCGCGGACAAAGAGTGCCGGCTCGCTCGCCGCCATGATGGTCGGCGAGCAGGTCCGCGCGCTGACGCGCGGGGCAGCCCCCGCACAGTCAGTGCTGGCGGGACCCGAGCGCCTACGCCTCGACCGCCTGTCGCTGCCCGCTCCGGGCCTGCACGCCACCGGCCTGCGCGACATCTCGCTCGGTGTCCGCGGCGGCGAGATCTTCGGCATCGCCGGGATCGCGGGCAACGGCCAGTCGGAACTGTTCGCGGCGCTTTCGGGCGAGGCCCGAGCGCCAGAGGCCGGCGCCGTCTGCATCGACGGGACACCCGCCGGCCGCCTCGACATCAACGCGCGGCGGCGTCTCGGAGCCGCTTTCGTGCCCGAGGAGCGCAACGGCCACGCCGCGGCGCCCGGCCTGAGCCTCTCGGAGAACGCGGTGCTCTCCCGATACTCGACCGCCTCGCTCACGCGCTTCGGACTCGTGCGCCGGGCCGCGGCCCGGGCGCTGGCGGCCCGAGTGATTGAGGCGTTCGACGTTCGCAAGGCCGGCCCGGATCCGGCCGCCGGCACCCTGTCGGGGGGCAACCTGCAGAAGTTCGTCGTCGGTCGCGAGATCCTGGCCGAGCCCGGGGTGCTCGTCGTCGATCAGCCGACCTGGGGCGTCGACGCGGCGGCGGCCGCGCGCATCCGCCAAGCGCTGATCGACCTCGCCGCGCGCGGGAGCGCCATCCTGGTGATCAGTCAGGATCTCGACGAACTGTTCGAGATCGCCGGCTCCATCGCGGTCCTCCAGGCCGGCACCCTGTCGCGGGCCGTGCCACGTGCCGAGACCTCCCGCGAGGCGGTGGGCCTGCTGATGGGCGGCTCCGGCGGTCCGCCCCCGGGCGGCCACACGGTTGCCCCGCCCGGCCGCATCCGCGGAGGAGCGGCCCATGCAACGTAAGCACGCGAGGTAACCATGCGCCTCGACCTCGTGCCGCGCGTCGGCCGCTCGCCGCTCGCCGCCATCCTTGCGCCGGCCCTGGCCTTCCTCGCCTCCGTGCTGCTCGGCGGCGTGGCCGTGTCCCTGCTCGGCGTCTCGCCGGCAGCGGCCTTCGCGGCCTACTTCATCGCGCCGCTGTCCGAACTGTGGTCCCTCCAGGAGATCGCCCTGAAGGCCGCGCCGCTCGCCCTGATCGCGACGGGCCTGGCCTTCTGCTACCGGGCGAACCTGTGGAATATCGGTGCCGAAGGCCAGTTCGTGGTCGGGGGCCTCGCCGGCGGCTGCGTCGCCCTCGCCGCCCAGGGCAGCGCGGGCTTCACCCTGTGGATCCTGCCGACGATGCTGGTCGCCGGCACGCTCGCCGGCGTCGCCTACGCAATGATCCCGGCCGTGCTGAAGGTCCGGCTCGGCGTCTCCGAGATCCTGACCAGCCTGATGTTGGTCTACGTCGCGGAACTGCTCCTCGACTACATGGCCCGGGGGCCGTTGCGCGATCCGGCGGGATACAATTTCCCGCAGAGCGTCAGTTTCGATGCCGCCGCGCGCCTTCCCTACCTGATGGAAGGGGATACCCTGCATGCGGGCGTGCTCGTCGCCTTCGCTTCCGTCGTGCTGGCGACGATCGTCCTCGGGCGGACCCTGTTCGGGTTCGAGGTGCGGGTCGTCGGAGCGAGCCCGCGCGCCGCCCGGTTCGCCGGCTTCAGCGAGGCCCGCCTGACGCTCGCCGCCTTCGCGGTCTCGGGCGGGGCGGCGGGGCTGGCGGGGATCGCAGAGGTCGCGGGCAAGATCGGCCAGCTCCAGCCGACGATCTCGCCGGGCTACGGCTTCACGGCGATCATCGTCGCCTTTCTCGGCCGGCTCTCGCCCCCGGGCATCCTCGTCGCCGCCCTGGTGATCGCGCTGACCACGATCGGCGGCGAGGGCGCGCAAATCGACCTCAGGCTTCCCCTCGACCTGACGCGGGCCTTCCAGGGCCTGCTGCTGGCCTTCGTCCTGGGGGCGGACGTCCTCACCCGCTTCAAGGTCCGCCTCGTCCCGGGAGCGGCGCGATGACCCTCGACATGGTCCAGATGATCCTGGTCACGGTGCTGACGGCGGCGACCCCGCTGATCATCGCCGCGATCGGCGAACTGGTGGTCGAGCGTGCGGGCGTGCTCAACCTCGGCGTCGAGGGCATGATGATCTGCGGGGCGGCCGTCGGCTTTGCCGCCGCGGTCGAGACCGGCTCGACCCTCCTGGGCGCCCTGGCCGGCGCCGGAGCCGGATTGGGCCTGGCGTCTCTGTTCGGGCTGCTGACCGTCGGGCTCGCGGCCAACCAGGTCGCCTCGGGCCTCGCGCTCACGATCCTCGGCCTCGGCCTGTCGGGTCTCGTCGGCGCCCCGTATGTCGGGCTGAAGCGCGAGCCCGCACCGCATCTCGATATCCCCGGCCTCAGCGACCTGCCGGGCATAGGCCGGTTGTTGTTCGGGCAGGACGCCTTCGTGTACGCAGGCCTGGCCCTGACCGTCGCCGTTTCGTGGTTCCTGTGGCGGACGCGGGGCGGCCTGATTCTGCGCGCGATCGGCGACGACCATACCGCGACCCACGCCCTCGGCCTGCCGGTCCGCAAGCTGCGCTTCCTGGCCGTGCTCTTCGGCGGTGCCTGTGCCGGGCTTGCCGGATCCTACCTCTCGCTGGCCTACACCCCGTTCTGGGCCCCGGCGATGACCGCAGGCCGCGGCTGGATCGCCCTGGCGCTCGTCGTCTTCGCCTCGTGGCGGCCGGCGCGGCTGGTGGCCGGGGCGATCCTGTTCGGAGGCGCCACGGTGCTGCAACTCCATGCCCAGGCGGCGAGCATCGGCCTGCCCGGACAAGCGCTCTCGGCGCTTCCCTACCTCGCGACGATCGTCGCCCTGGTCCTGTTGTCTCTCGGACGGCGGCAGGGCGGCTCGCTCGCACCCGCCGCCCTGGGGCGCGACTTCACCCCGCACCGCTAGCGGTGCCGTCCACCGGAGAGGACACGAGCGACCATGCGACATTCCTTCTGCGCCGGCCTCGGTGCATTCCTGCTCCTGCTCGGCCCGGCACAGGCCGAGGGCAAGCTCAAGGTGGGCTTCGTCTATGTCGGGCCGGTGGCCGATTACGGCTACTCGTTCCAGCACGACCTGAGCCGCAAGGCGCTGGCCGAGGCGATGCCCGACAAGGTCGAGACCACATACTTGGAGAACGTGCCAGAGGCCGACAGCGAGCGGGCGATCGAGAAGCTCGCGCGGTCGGGCATGGGCCTGATCTTCACCACGTCGTTCGGCTTCATGGAGCCGACCTTGAAGGTCGCCAAGAAATTCCCGACGGTGAAGTTCGAGCACGCCACCGGCTACAAGCGCGCGGCCAACGTCTCGACCTACTCGGCCCGGTTCTATGAAGGCCGTTACGTCTGCGGGAAGATCGCGGCCAAGCTGTCGAAGACCGGGACGGTCGGCTACATCGCGTCCTTCCCGATCCCCGAGGTGGTGAGCGGGATCAACGCCTTCATGCTCGGCGCGCAATCGGTCAACCCGAACGTGAAGGTGAAGATCGTCTGGGTGAACACGTGGTTCGACCCGGGCAAGGAGGCCGAGGCCGCCAAGGCCCTGTTGGCGCAGGGCGCCGACATCCTGACCCAGCACACCGATTCAGCCGCCCCGCTGCAAGAGGCCGAGAAGCAGGGCAAGCTCGCGTTCGGGCAATCCTCCGACCAGTACCGCTTCGCCCCGAAGGCACAGCTCACGTCGATCGTCGACGATTGGAACGGCTACGTCGTCAGCGAGGCCAAGGCCGTGCTCGACGGCTCCTGGAAGAGCCACGACACCTGGGGCGGGATCAAGGACGGCCTCGTCGTGCTCGCGCCCTTCACCAACATGCCTGCCGATGTGAAGGCCATGGCCGAGGACACCGTGAAGGCGATCGCGACGGGCCGGACGCATCCCTTCGCCGGGCCGGTGACGAAGCAGGACGGGACCGTGGCGGTCAAGGACGGCGAGACCGCCCCCGACCCGATGATCCTCGGCATGAACTGGTACGTGAAGGGCATCGACGACAAGCTGCCCCAGTAGGGCGACCGGCCACCGCGGGTTGGCGCCGACCCCGACGCGGATCGGGATCGGCGCCGTAAAATGCGCGCGTCAGCGGCGTGCGGGCGCCTCGTTCGTGCTGGGCGGCGGCATGGCGGGTTCCTCGATGGCGACCCCGCCGCGGTTCGGCGCCACCTCCACGGCATCCCCCGACCGGATCGATTCGGCCTCGTTGCGCGGTCCGGCGAGGCCCTCCGTGCCGCCCGGCGCGGTGGATGGATCGCGCCCGGCCGGCGCACCGTAGGATTGCGCTGATGCGGCGCCGGCCGTGCCGAGAAGCCCGCAGAGAGCCAGTATCACCGTTGTTTTCTTTCGCATGGCCGCCTCGTTCCCGATGAATTCTGTAATCGGGACGAATGGCGCAGCCGCCTGCAGGTTCCGCGGTTTCAGCGGCGATGATGGGGATGCCTTCGGAAGAGGCGAAAACCGCGGCGGCGGACGCCGCGACCGCGCAGGCCGCCCGGAGCGGTAACGCGCGGCTGGCCGGCCGGTGGCGTCACGGTGCCCTGCGCCGCGGCACGTTGCGGGACTGCGGGCAGCCCGCCTTCGAATCCGGCGCCCAGGCCGAGCCACGCGCCCGCAGCCAGCAACGCGATCGCTCCCAGGCGGACAATCCGCATCCGGTCTGCTCCTGAAGTCTCGACGGGCCTTCCCGGCTTCGCCGCAAACCCTGTGCCGCAGGCCTCAGCTCCCCCGATAGGTTTGAAAGCTCCACGGGGTCGCTGCCAGGGGCACGTGGTAATGCGCCTCCGGCTCCGCCACACCGAAGCGCAGGGGCACCACGTCGAGAAAGGCCGGGCGCGGCAGGTCTATACCGAGCCGGCGGTGATAGTCGCCGAGCGCGAAGCGAATCTCGTAGACTGCGATCGGGACCGGGCGTCCGCCGATCAGCGGCGCGTCGGTGCGGCCATCGGCATTGGTGTGCGTGCGCGCGACAAGGGCGGTCTCCATCTCCGAGACGATCTCGACCAGTTCGACGGCGACGCCCGCGGCCGGCTTGCCCAGCATCGTGTCGAGCACGTGGGTCGAGATCCGGCCGGTGGTGCCCAACGTGCCATCCCCCTCGACCAGGGCGCCGAGGCGGATGGCGGCGATGCGGAAGACCTCGGCCTGGGCCGTGCGGAACTCGGTCTCCGGATCGGAGGCGAGGCGGTCCTCGAAAGCGGCCATCAGCGAGGCGCGGCCGTGGCGTTTCACGCAGAGGATGAAGGGGATGCCGAAGTGGCTCCGGTAGGCGGCATTCATCGCCGCGAACCGCGCATATTCCGCATCCGAGAGCCGGTCCAGGCCGGCCGCCGCCTGCTCCGCGATCGAGTCCGGAGCGATGGCGCCGTCGCGGGCGGCGCGGCCGGCGAGCTCCGGATGGCCGGCGAGCAAGGCGTGGCGCATCGCCTCCGGCGCGGCTTCCACCGCCGCGCACATCGCCGCGTGGAGGGCGGCGACGGTGCCGAACGGTCGGCGGGCCGCGGCGGCCCGGGCGACCCAGGGCGCGTGCTCGAAGACCGCGCCCAGTGCCGCGATGAAGTCGGATTCCGGCATGCCGTCGAGATCGGCGAGAGAAAACGTCATCGCGCCCGCACCGTCCCAGTCCAGTGTGACCGCGAAGCAGGCAATGAGCCAAGTGAGGGCGATCGACCGGTCGTCACTACCATGACGGCCGTTGAAAGGGAGGCGTGGCATATGGCTTGCGCATCTGAGGTTCTGGCGCATCGGGCCGCGATCCGGCTGCCGGTTCGCTGCGCCTCGGGAGAGTCTCCACGATGTCGAGCGCCATCCGGTCAGAGCCTTCTGCAGCCTCAGGTCCCGTCCCCCTCGGGCCGGCCACCGCCCCGGTGGGCCGGGTCGGCCCTCTCGCCCTCGGCCTCCTCGGCCTCCAGCACGTGCTGGTGATGTATGCGGGCGCGGTGGCGGTGCCGCTCATCGTCGGGCGGGCGCTGAAGCTGGCGCCGGAGCAGGTGGCGATGCTAGTGAGCGCCGACCTGTTCGCCGGCGGCCTCGCCACCCTGGTCCAGAGCTGGGGCCTGCCCGGGATCGGCGTCCGGATGCCGGTGATGATGGGCGTCACCTTCGCGGCGGTGACGCCGATGATCGCCATGGGGAGCAATCCCGAGATCGGGCTCGCCGGCATCTACGGCGCGGTGATCGCCGCGGGCCTGTTCGCGCTCCTCGTCGCGCCGCTGGTGGGGCGGCTGCTACCGCTGTTCCCGCCGGTGGTGACGGGCACCATCATCCTGGTGATCGGCATCTCGCTGATGCGGGTCGGCGTGAACTGGGCGGCGGGCGGGGTCGGAAACCCGGCCTACGGCGCGCCCGTCTACCTGGCCATCGCGGCGTTCGTCCTGTGCGTGATCCTGGCGATCACCCGATACGGCACCGGCTTCGTCAACTCGGCCTCGGTGCTGATCGGCATCATCGTCGGCATGGTCGTGGCCGGCTTCTTTGGGCTGGTCGATTTCAGCCACGTGGCGAGCGCGCCGTGGTTCGACGTGGTGCGCCCCTTCGCGTTCGGCTGGCCGAGCTTCGATCCCGTCTCGGTGGTCACGCTGAGCATCGTGATGATCGTCGTGATGATCGAGTCGACCGGCATGTTCCTCGCGCTCAGCGAGATCTGCGCCGATCCGGTCGACGAGGCGCGCCTGACCCGGGGCCTGCGCGGCGACGGCCTCGGCACGGTGATCGGCGGCATCTTCAACACCTTCCCGTACACCTCGTTCTCGCAGAATATCGGCCTCGTCGGGGTCACCGGCGTGCGCACGCGCTACGTCGCGGTGGTCGGTGGGATCATCATGCTGGGCCTCGGGCTGGTTCCCAAGCTCGCCGCCTTGGTCGAGGCGGTGCCGCAGTGCGTCCTCGGCGGCGCGGGGCTCGTGATGTTCGGCATGGTCGGGGCGACCGGCACGCGCATCCTCGGCGCCGTCGATTTCGCCAACAACCGCAACAACCTGTTCGTGGTCGCGGTCTCGGTGGGCTTCGGGATGATCCCCCTGGTGGCGCCGGGCTTCTTCCGGCAGATGCCCCAGGCGCTGCATCCGCTGCTCGAATCCGGCATCCTCCTCTGTGCGCTCTCGGCCGTGCTCCTGAACCTGTTCTTCAACGGGATCGGCAGCACGGACGAGGCGCGTGAGGCCGCCATCCGCCAAGCCAAGACCGCCGAGGCGCATTGAGAAACGCCTTCGGCCTTTTCCCGGAGATCCCCATGGCCCTGACGGCATCGCGATACGGCAAAGGCCGGGTTCGGGTGATGCGCCTGACCCGCGACGGCGACCACCACATCCCGCGCGAACTGACGCTCACCGTCCTGATGAAGGGCGGGTTCGACGCCGCCTGGACTGCGGGCGACAACCGGGCCTGCGTGGCCACCGACAGCGTGAAGAACATCGTCAACGTCACCGCGGCGAAGAACCTCTCGCTCGACAAGGAGGCGTTCGCCGAGGCCGTGGCCAAGGTCTTCCTCGACACCTATCCACAGGTGGAGGAAATCTCGATCGACGCCACGGAGACGCGCTGGCTGCGCCAGGAGATCGGTGGCCCCCCGCATGGCCACGTCTTCATCCTCGACGGCAACGGCTTCGGCTATGTCGGGCTCGTGGCGAGCCGGGGCGGTTCGGTGCTGCGCTCCGGCCTGCGCGGATTCACCTTCATGAAGACCACGCAATCGGGCTGGGCCGATTTCGTCGACGACGCCTACCGGACGCTGCCCGACACGACCGACCGCATCGCCGCCACCAGCATGGACGCGACTTGGACATGGGCCCGTGAGCCGATCGACTACGCCGCTGCTAACGCCAAGATCCTGTCGCTCCTGATCGAGGTGTTCGGCACCACCTACAGCTACGGCGTCCAGGACAGCATGTACCGGATGGGCGAGGCGGCGCTGGCCGCCGTGCCGGAGATCGACGCGATCGGCTTCGCGATGCCGAATAAGCACTACATCCCGATCAACCTGCAGCCCTTCGGCCTGGAGAACCCGGGTACCGTGTTCCTGCCCACAGACGAGCCGCACGGCCAGATCGAGGCGACGATCCGCCGGACGGGCTGAGGCGCCGCGCACGGTCCACACATCGCCTTCCTGGATCTGCCCGACATCGTTGCGGAGATCGCCCGCGGCGGCCTCGGCTTCATGGCTCTTCGCGAGGCTGCTGCCGTCACCCTGATCGCCGCGCAGGCGCCGCGTGTCCGTTCCACGCCGCACCCGCCCGCACGCTGCGTCGCCAGGCAGATTGAAGGCCTTCGACAAGCACAGCGTCGGCGACTAGCGGACAAGCCGACGCGTGCCTGCGAAAGAAGCGTGCCACCACGTCGATCGCAACGATCGTTACGCTCCGATCAGCTAAATCACTGACAATTTGATTGATTTCAACGAAAATCCGGTCGCCTGCCTCGGGGCAGGCCTCCGGAGCGCGCATCGCATCGTGCGAAAGCGCACAAATAGCGGACAGGCGTTGTTGTTTTTCTCGGCAGCGCTGCACAATTTTGTCTCTACGGAAGGTGGGCAGCCCATGCCCGGCACCTTCGTCATCGGATCCTGAGTCATGACCACCCGCATCCTTCTCGGAGCCGCTCTCGGCCTCACGCTGTCCACCGCTGCGCTCGCGCAGAGCTACACTGCGCCCGCCGGGATCCCCGCCACCACCGCGCCGGGCGGCCTGGAAGGGCGCGCGGCCCTCCCCAATCTCATGAATGACCGCGGGCGCACGGTCGGCCTCGGTCAATCCTACGAGACCACGGACGATCTGGTCACCGGCGCCTTGCGCCGCCCGCATCGGAACTACACCGGCGGCGCGCGCTGAGGGCGGCCGCCGACGCGCAACGCGACGCAGACGAACACCGGTTGATCCCTTGACGGTAGCCGAGCCCGGTTTCGCTTGAGCGCTGCGTGGCGGGCCTGATGACCGTTCCGTTCGCAGGTCTCCTCGCAAGAAGGCGCCGCGCGCAGTTCAGAAACAGGACAGCTCAACGCCGGCCCATGCGCCCCCGCATGGGCCGGCGTTCGTTCATCTCGACCGCTGTTCGGCTATATGGCAGGTCTCCGATGAAGGCTGCCCGGTTGAATCACCGGTCAGAAGCAGCAACGCACGCGTGGCGCGCGATCGCGCACGACCCGACCGATTCTTGTGCGTCTACGCAGGTCGGCATCCATCCGTGTAGTAGAAATCGTTATGGCGAATGCTGAAAATATCGGCTTCACCGTCTGTCTAACGAGGTTCTAGATTGGCTCGCGTCATCGAACGGATGGCGTGAGCAAGCGGATGCCCGTGGCAGATCTTCCTTTCACGCGCAGGCGTCTTCTCGGCGCGGGTGCCTTCCTGGGGCTCGGCGTCGCCACGGGGTCCCGCGCACGCGCGGCCGGCCCCCTGACCGTCGGTGTCATCTATGTCGGCCCGAAGGACGATTACGGATACAATCAGGCGCATGCCCAGGCCGCGAAGGCGCTGAAGGGCCTGCCCGGTGTCGAGATTACCGAGGAAGAACGCGTCCCGGAGACCAACGCCGTCGAGAAGACCATGGAGAGCATGATCAATCTCGACGGGGCGACGCTGCTGCTCCCGACATCATTCGGCTATTACAGCCCCTATCTTCTTGCCGAGGCGAAAAAGAACCCGAAGATCCAGTTTCGCCATTGCGGCGGCCTCTGGACCGAGAAGGATCCCAAGAACGCCGGCTCCTACTTCGGCTACATCGCGCAGGGGCAGTATCTGAACGGCATCGTGGCCGCCCATGCGTCGAAGTCGAAGAAGATTGGCTTCGTGGCGGCCAAGCCGATCCCGCAGGTGCTCAACAACGTCAACGCCTTCCTACTCGGCGCTCAGAGCGTCGACCCGGCGATAACCTGCCAGGTGATCTTCACCGGCGAGTGGTCGCTCGCGGTCAAAGAGGCGGAGGCAACCAACGCCCTGATCGACGGTGGCGCCGACGTGATCACCTGCCATGTCGACAGCCCGAAGGTCGTGGTCGAGACTGCCGCGCGCCGTGGCGCCTTCGTGTGCGGCTATCACGTCGACCAGTCGCCGCTGGCACCCCAGAAATACCTCACCGGCGCCGAGTGGAACTGGCTGCCGATCTACAAGGGCTTCATCGAGGCGATGCAGGCCGGCAAGACTCCCGAGAACTTCGTTCGCGGCGGCCTTGCCGACGGCTACGTCAAGATGAGCCCCTACGGGCCCGGCGTCAGCGACGCGGCCCGCAAGAACGCCGACGCGGTCAAGGCCGAGATGCTGAAGGGCGGCTACACGATCATCAAAGGCCCGCTCAAGGACAACGCCGGCAAGGAGGTCCTGCCGGCGGGCAAGGCCTACCCGGAGAAGGCGGCGGAACTGGAGAGCACGAACTACCTCGTCGCCGGGGTGAAGGGCTCGGTTTGAGGCGCGCTGGCACGGTTTCTGTCGGCCGTTCGGCGCCGACCTATCCGGAGGGCCCTGAGACGTGGTCGCGGACACAGCCCCATCAAGCCTGACCGTCGCCCCTTCGCGATCCTCGGCATTCCTCCGAATCCGCGCGTGGCTCGCGCGCCGTTCGGAGGCCGTGGCGATCCCTGTCGGAGCCGCCGCGCTCGGCTTCCTCCTGTTCGGCCTGTTCCTCGCAGCGCTGGGCAAATCGCCCTTGCAGCTCGTCGACATCGTCTGGCGCGGCGGGTTCGGCTCTTCCTTCGCGCTCGGCAACAGCTTGCAGCGGGCGGCGCCCCTGCTCTTCGCCGCGCTCTGCGTGGCCTTGCCCGCTCGGCTCGGCCTCGTGGTGATCGGCGGCGAGGGGGCGATCGTGCTGGGAGGCCTCGCCGCCGCCGCGGCGGCTCAACCGCTGGCCGCGCTGCCCGCTCTGCTGGCGGTGCCGCTGATGGCTTGCGCCGCCGCCCTGGTCGGTGCCGTCTGGATCGGTTCGGTCGGCTGGCTCCAGGCCTATCGCGGGGTGAACGCCACGATCTCCAGCCTGCTCCTGTCGTACATCGCGCTCGCCCTCTCCAACCACCTGATCGAGGGGCCGCTGCGCGACCCGACCAGCCTCAACAAGCCCTCGACCCTGCCCGTGGGCGACGCGTTCATGCTCGGGCCGATGCCGGTGATCGGCGTGCATTGGGGCCTTGGCTGCGGCGTGATCGCCTGCCTGATCGCCTACGGGCTGATGGACCGCACGACGCTGGGCTTTGCCGCGCGGATCGCGGGCGGCAACGTCCGCGCGGCCCAGATTCAGGGGTTGCCGGTCGGCGGGCTGATTGTCGGCTTCACCGCGCTGGGAGGCGCCTTCGCGGCGCTCGCGGGCTTCTTCGAGGTCGTGGCCGTCCAGGGCACCGCCAACGGCACCCTGGCCGCAGGCTACGGCTACACCGGCATCCTCGTCGCCTTCCTCGCCCGGCAGAACCCGATCGCGATCGTGCCGGTGGCCTTCCTGCTCGGCGGCATCGAGGCGTCCTCCGGGCTGATCCAGCGGCGGATGCAGCTGCCCGACGCCACCGTGCTCGTGCTCGAAGGTCTGCTGTTCCTGATCGTGCTGATGAGCGAGACGCTCTACGGCCGGTTCAAGCTGTTCAACCCGCATCTCTGGGCCGAGAAGCGCGCGCCCGTGCCCTCCGCCGCGGTGCCGGCATGAGGCTCCCGCGATGAGTGACGATCTCGGCCTCTGGACGGTGCCGCTTGCGGTGATCGGCGGAGCGATCCGCGTCTCGACACCGTTCCTGTTCGTAAGCCTCGGCGAGACGATCACCGAGCGCTCAGGCCGGATCAACCTCGGACTGGAGGGGACGCTCGTCTTCGGCGCCATGGCAGCCTACGCCACCGCCGTGATGACGGGCTCGCCCTGGGCCGGTGTCGCGGTGGCCGGGCTCGCGGGCGGACTGTTCGGCCTGCTGCACGGCTTCGTCTGCAAGTTCCCCCGGGTCAACGACGTCGCGATCGGCATCGCGCTGATGCTGTTCGGGTCGGGGCTTGCCTTCTTCCTCGGCAAGCCGTTCATCCAGCCCTCGGCCCCGCCGCTGCCGGCGATCAGTTTCGGTGGGTGGTCGGACCTGCCGCAGGTCCAGGCGGCGCTGCGCGTCAACGTGCTGTTCCTGATCGGCGCCGCGCTGTCCGTCGCCCTGTGGTGGGGCCTGCGCAACACGAGGGCCGGACTGGTCCTGCGCGTCGTCGGAGATAGCGCGGACGCGGCCCGCGCCATGGGCTACGACGTCGACCGGGTCCGGCTGCTGGCGACCGGCATCGGCGGCGTGCTCGCCGGCATCGGAGGGGCCTACCTCTCGCTTTACTATCCGGGCTCCTGGAACGAGGGCGTCTCGTCCGGCCAGGGCCTGATGGCGGTGGCGCTGGTGATCTTCGCCCGCTGGAACCCGCTCGCCTGCTTCGGCGCCGCCCTGCTGTTCGGAGGGGCGGGTGCGCTCGGCCCCGCGCTGCAATCGGTCGGCGTCTCGCAGGGCTACTACCTGTTCTACGCCGCCCCCTACGTGCTCACCCTCGCCCTCTTGATTGCCACCTCCTCGCCCGACCGGGCACTGGCCGGTGCCCCGGGCGAACTGTCCCTGTCGAAGTGAGGAACGTCGCGATGAACGGGCTCGGCGGACTGAACAAGTCTCCCAACGGCGTCGTGATCGGGCTCGTGCAGCTCCAGCTGCCGCGGATCGCCACGAAGGCCGACCTCGCCGCCCAGACCGACCGCATCGTCGCCATGGTCGCCAAGGCGCGGAGCAACCTCGCGACGATGGACCTCGTCGTCTTCCCCGAATACGCCCTGCACGGCCTGTCGATGGACACCGATCCGGACATCCTGTGCCGTCTCGACGGTCCCGAGGTCGCGGCCTTCAAGCAGGCCTGCATCGACAACCGGATCTGGGGCTGCTTCTCCATCATGGAGGCCAACCCGAACGGCAGCCCGTTCAATTCCGGGCTGATCATCGACGATGCCGGCGCGGTGAAGCTCTATTACCGCAAGATGCATCCGTGGGTGCCGGTCGAGCCGTGGGAGCCTGGCGATATCGGCATCCCGGTCATCGAGGGTCCCAAAGGTGCCAAGATCGCCCTGATCATCTGCCACGACGGCATGTTCCCGGAAATGGCGCGCGAATGCGCCTACAAGGGCGCCGAAATCATGATCCGCACGGCCGGCTACACGGCGCCGATCCGAGAATCCTGGCGCTTCACCAACCAGTCGAACGCCTTCTGCAATCTGATGATCACCGCCAGCGTCTGCATGTGCGGCTCCGACGGTGCCTTCGACTCGATGGGCGAGGGCATGATCTGCAATTTCGACGGGTCCGTGATCACCCACGGGACCACGGGTCGTGTCGACGAGATCATCACGGCGGAGGTGCGGCCCGACCTCGTTCGCGAGGCGCGCATCCACTGGGGCGTCGAGAACAACATCTACCAGCTCGGCCATCGCGGCTACACGGCCGTGAAGGGCGGCGCCCAGGACTGCCCCTACACCTATATGCACGACCTCGCCGCGGGCCGGTACGCGCTGCCATGGGAAGACGCGGTGAAGGTCGTCGACGGCACGGGCTGCGGCTTTCCGGCGCCGACCCGCTCCTACGGCGCGGCGCAGACGCCGGCTCCGCGGGAGGCGGCGGAGTGAGCGGGGTCCCATGCCCCGGCGCGACCGCCGCCGGCACCTACGTGGCGGCCGAGCCCTATCCCTGGCCCTATGACGGCGACCTGCGCTCCGGGAACACGGCGCTGGTCATTATCGACATGCAGACCGACTTCTGCGGACCGGGCGGCTATGTCGACGCCATGGGCTACGACCTCGCGCTCACCCGCGCTCCGATCGGCCCGATCGCGGATTTGCTCGCGGCGGCGCGGGCCCACGGCTACCACGTGATCCACACGCGCGAGGGCCACCGCCCGGACCTCGCGGACCTGCCCGCCAACAAGCGCTGGCGCTCGCGCCGGATCGGGGCCGGAATCGGCGATCCCGGCCCGTGCGGCCGGGTTCTGGTGCGCGGCGAGCCGGGCTGGGAGATCATCTCAGAGCTAGCGCCGCTGCCCGGCGAGCCGGTCATCGACAAGCCCGGCAAGGGCTCGTTCTGTGCAACCGACCTGGAGCTGATCCTCAACCAGCGCGGCATCCGCAACCTGATCCTGACCGGCATCACCACCGATGTCTGCGTCCACACCACGATGCGCGAGGCCAACGACCGCGGCTTCGAATGCGTGATCGTCTCCGACGGCACAGCCGCCACGGATCGCAGCAACCACGAGGCGGCGCTGCGGATGGTGACGATGCAGGGCGGCGTCTTCGGAGCGGTCGCCGCCTCCGCGGCGATCCTCCAGGCGATGGGGTGAGCGCGATGGACACCACCACGCCCGGCGCCATCGGCGTCGAGACGATCGGCATGACGAAGCGTTTTGGGGCCTTCGCGGCCCTCGACGACGTGTCGATGAAGATCGAGGCCGGCGGCTTCCACGCCCTGCTCGGCGAGAACGGCGCCGGCAAGTCGACGCTGGTCAAATGCGTGATGGGCTTCTACGCGCCGACAGCCGGCAGCGTCCTGGTCGACGGGCGCGAGGCCGAGATCACCAACCCGAAGGGTGCGCAGGCAAACGGCCTGGGCATGGTCTACCAGCATTTCACGCTGGTGCCGTCTCTGACGGGGGCGGAGAACCTCGTGATCAGCCGCGCCGACGCGCCGGCGATCCTCGACTGGAAGGCCGAGCGCGCGGCGCTCTCGGCCTTCATGGCCGGGATGCCGTTCCGACTGAATCTCGATCGGCCGGTCGCGGAACTCGCCGCGGGCGAGAAGCAGAAGCTGGAGATCGTCAAGCAGCTCTATCTGAAAGCCCGCTTCCTGATCCTCGACGAACCGACCTCGGTGCTCACGCCCGACGAGGCGGAGGAAGTGCTGGGACTCCTGCGCGCCATGACCGACCGCAGCGCCCTCACCGTGCTGATGATCAGCCACAAGTTCCGGGAGGTCGAGACCTTCGCCCGCTCGCTGAGCGTTCTGCGCCGCGGCAGGCTGGTGGGCGGCGGCGCGGTTGGCGACCTCTCGCGCGACGATATGGCGGCGATGATGATCGGGGAGCGGGTCGTGCGCCCGATCGCGGCCCGGATCGGCGAGCCGGATGCGAAGCGCGAGATCCTGCGCATCGAGGAACTCGACGCCACCGACGCGTCGGGCCTGCGCCGCATCGCGATCGCGGACCTGCGCGTCCGGGCGCGGGAGATCGTCGGCATCGCGGGCGTCTCCGGCAACGGGCAGAAGGAGCTCGCCGACGTGCTCGGCGGCCAGATCCGCGCCGCCGGCGGGCGCGTCGCGGTGGCCGGCGAGCCCTATACCGGCCGGCGCGCGCAGAGCCGGGCGCGTCGCGTGCGCTTCATCCCGGAGGAGCCCCTGCGCAACGCCTGCGCCCCGCGGATGTCGGTCGCGGAGAATCTGGCTTTCCGCGCCTTCGACCGGCGTGGCGAGGACCCGTCCGGACCGCCAACCCTGTGGCTCGACAGGGGGGCGATGACCCGTCGCGCCAAGGATCTGATCGGGCGCTTCAAGGTGAAGACCGCTTCCTCCGAGGCGCCGATCGCGACCCTGTCAGGCGGCAACGTGCAGCGCGCGGTGCTCGCACGCGAGCTGACCGACCCGGTCGATCTGCTGATCGTGGTCAACCCCTGCTTCGGCCTCGATTTCGCGGCGGTGTCGGAGATCCGCACCCGGATCGTGGCCGCCCGCAACGCCGGCGCGGCGGTACTCCTGATCAGCGAAGACCTCGACGAGATCCTGGAACTGTCGGATCGGATCGTCGTGATGTCGGACGGGCGCTTGGTCTACGAGACGGCTGCCGCGACGGCCGAGATCGGAACGATCGGCCGGCACATGGCCGGTCACCATTGACGCGCGCAGGGCGCCACCCGGCATTTCGATTTTCTCGAACGTTTTGATCTAGTCTTTTCGGGTTTTCGCGCGGTCGGGACGGGACCATCTTGACGGCATCGGATGACGGCGACGCGCCGTCACTCCACCGGATTGATGGAGCCCACCATGTCCCGCCTGCTCGTCGCCTCCGTCCTTGCCCTCACCTTCGCGGCCATCACGGCCGCCCAGGCCCAGAGCTACACCGCTCCTGCCGGCATCCCCGCCGCCGCGGCCCCCGGGGGCGCCAGCGCCTCCGAGCCCAGCCGTCCCTGGACCGGAGGTGCGGTGAACGCCTCCGACAGGCTGACGACCGGGTCCGTGACCCGCAACGGCCGGGGGGCCGCCCGCCGCTGAGCCGATACGCCTCGCGCGACGAAGCTCGTTCCGGACACGGGGCCGGCTTCGTCATGTCGGGCACGGGACTGGCGGTTCCCTTGCTTGTCGAGACCTCCGGAAAGGCGGCGCGCGCGTCGTTCGAGGATTTCGACATGCATGGACCTGGGACGCCGACCCTCGATCAATTGCGCGTCTTCCTCACCGTAATCGAGTGCGGCAGCTTCGCGGCCGCAGGGCGGCGCCTGAACCGCGCGACTTCGGTGATCAGCTACGCGATCGCCAACCTTGAGCTCCAGCTCGGCCTGCCGCTCTTCGACCGTGCAGCGACGCGCAGGCCGCAACTCACCGAGGCCGGGCGCGCCGTGCTGGCCGAGGCGCGTACCGTCGCCCACGGCATCGATGCGCTACGCGCGAAGGTCAGCGGCCTGCTGGGCGGCCTGGAGGCGGAGGTGCGCTTGGTCGTCAGTGTTCTGATGCCGGGCGCCCGACTCGTGGACGCGCTCACCGCCTTCCAGGCGACGTTTCCCACCGTCTCGCTGCGCCTGAACGTCGAGGCCCTCGGCGCCGTCCAGCACCACGTCGTCACCGGCAAGGCTGTGCTCGGCATCAGCGTCGAACTCTGGAACCGGGAGACCGATCCGCTGGAACGGATCCCGGTGGGCGACGTCGAGATGATTACGGTGGCGGCCCCCGGCCATCCCTTGGCGAAGGCCGGCTCTCAGGTCCCGGGCGCCGCGCGGGACCATATCCAGCTCGTGATCGCCGACCGTTCACCGCTCTCCGAGGGCCAGGAATTCGGCGTGATCGCCGACCGCACGTGGAGGCTCTCGGATCTCAGCACCAAGCACACGCTGCTTCTGGCCGGGATCGGCTGGGGCAGCATGCCGGCCCATATGGTCGAGGCGGACCTCGCGGCGGGGCGCCTCGTCGCGCTGCCCGTGCCGGACGCGAAGCATCGCCGGCTGCCGTTCACCGCGATCTACCGGAGCGATGATCCACCAGGCCCGGCCGGGCGCTGGCTTATCCGCCGCTTCACCGAGCAGGCCGCGACAAACCCCGCCGCGGCGCGGCCGATCGCATTTTTGTAGCTGTCGATACCAAGTCCCGTTGCCGTCGCTGAGCGGCGACGGCTCATGGCGCGTACGCGAAGCGTACCGGCGATCACGAAGAGGTCTGAACCGATCGATACGCTGAGCATCCGATCCAAGATTGGCTGGTGGTCAGCGGTCGCTGCGAGCGGTGCTCGCGGTCTTCGGGCTTCGTCGCGGCGCAACTATCAAGTCTGCTTCCCTGGTTGATTTGCGCGGAAGCTGCCATTCCGCTCTCGGCCAGTTCCAGTCCCGCACGCTGGCACCCTGAACGTTTGGGTTGGGTGGAGAGCTGCCGGTCCGCTTCGGGGCGCTAGCTTGGGGAACCGGATGTTCGAGGCAGGCTCTATGGGATTTGCGTGTCTCGGTGATCACTAATCGACAACGGCGCATCGGTGATGTCGTCCATCACGAGCTGGTTCAGCGCACAGATGAACGAAGACAGTCGGTAGCCGTCGTGGCGTGAGAGAGCATTGTCGAAAGCCCGGACATTCCAGAACGGGTCGTTGGGGCGGGTGATCGGCGCAATGCCGGTCAACTGAAGGCCGTGCAGGAAGCGAGCGGCCGGGCCGTTCTCGCCGGATCCGCCAGGCGCGAGCGCGGCGCTGTCCCAAAAGTTGCCGCGCCGGTCGGCGCGCGCCATCCGGGCTCGCGTCAGCCAGCGGTCGGAGCGTGGGCAGTCGAGAGCGGCATCGGCGAGGGTGGCATAGGGGTGGTGTCGCTCAAGGCCCGGATCATTGAGCCCAAGCAGTTCGTGGGTCGTGCCGAAGGGCGCAGCCGAAGGCTGGGCATCCGCGAGCACGCCGGCCGCCGGCCGCGGCGGGTCGAGATTGCCGATGGTGTGCGAATCCTCTCGGGCGGTGTTCTGGAACGGGAAGGTTGCAGCAAGCAGCGACAGGGTGCGCAGCGGCAGCGTCAGCAATCCGGCTCCGAGGTCGATGGGCGCCGGGGGGGTGCAGCTCTCACCACGGGGCTGGCGGCCCTCGAACCGCGCAGCCACACGGTCGAGAAAGCCCGCGGCCGGGCGGAAATCGAACTTGAAGGTCGGGAACAGGTCGTGGGTCGCCCGATCGTAGTCGACGCCCGCATCGAACATGCTGTCCGTCGCCGAGAGCCGGCTCCGGATCTTGCGGCGGGCGGCCGCGAAGGCGTCATCGACATCGAGACCGATCCACGCGCAGTCCCCAGGCCGCAGGCCACCGGCCGGGAAGGCCAGAGCCGCCGTCACCGACATCAGGACCGGCCGCTGGTTGGGCGGGAAGTAGCCGTCTCCGCGCTCAACCTCTGAAGCCGGCGTGTGCGCATCGGCATGGTCGGCCAGCTTCAACCAGACCTCGCGCTGGATTGCAGTCCACTTGCTCGCTTCGGAGGCGGGATTGATCAGGACCACGAGATTGCCCAGGACCGGCGGTAGGGTTTCTCCAAACCGATGGCGGTGCACCGCCTTGACCATGTCGTCCTTGAGCCCGCTCGCAAGCATGTTGCCGCCGAGGCTGTGCCCGGCGACGATCAGCTTGTTGTGCGCGCCCGGCGCGCCGAGCGTGGTCTCGAGTGTGCGAAGGGCTGAGATCGCCGCCGGCGCGATGGCTTCGCTCACCGGCTTTCGATCGAACAAGGTGGCGCCGGCCGACAGGTTGCCGAAGAAGCCGCCGATCGCGTCGCCGAACCAGAGCTGCAGTCCGCGCTCGTCGACACGCGCCCCACGCCAGCCGATATAGATCGCCGTGACGTCCATATCGCAGACACTCGGGTCGCTCGGGCAGCGCTGCGCAAGGAAACGGGCCGCGTGGGCCGCGTAGAGGCGCAGATCCGCCACGTTGCCGTCGCCGATCCGCGCGTCGTGCCGCCAGCCGTGGACGAAGGCGATCACGTAGTGCGACCCGGTCGAAAGATGCTGCTTCAGGGCATCGAGCTGGGTAATGACGGGCTTGACCATCGTGGCCGGCAGGCCCTTGGCCCGCATCTCGGTGTCCATGGCGTGGCGGAGCATCGCGCTGTCGATGGCCGTGTCGTTCGCCCCTTCGCGGGAAACCAACGCGTAAGGTTCGCCATCCTCCTGGAACTCGATGAAACCGAGGTGGTAGGCGAGGTCCCGTCCGCCGGCCTCGCGGGACGGGACGATGTGGCGCTGCAGAGTGCAACGCAGCCGTGTCGTCCAACGCGCATCCGTCGCGATCGCCCTGTCTTCGTCGTTGCTGGCATCGACCCAGCCGTCGCCGTCGGACGGCATCGCCGCCCGCAGGGTCTCACGGCCGGTATCGGCCAGGACCGTCCAGCCCTTCGCGAGCCCGTCACGGCATTCGGCGAGGCTCGGGTCGAGGTTGCGATAGGCGTGCGCCTTGTCTGTCGCGAGCACGACGTAGTTCAGGAATAGGATGCCGAAGGCCGCGAGGACGAGCGCGCCAGCAATCCGGGCCGTGGTACGCAACGCGTACAGCACCCCACGAACGAGCCCGAAGGCCGTTCGATATACGGCGCGCCGCCGCTCGCCCTGCGCCGTCGCCCGTTCGATACTCATTGCGCCCGCATCCTGATCGGTCGCACCAAGGGTTGCCGCATTAGCCGGAGGGCATGCAGCGTCATCGCGATTCCTCTCCGTCCTACCGCATTGCCGCCCTTCGTTCGCCGTGGGCTCTCCGTTACGGGGCGGGTGATCACGATCCCCTCCCGGTAACGGCTTGGCCCGGGCCTGCGAAATCCCATCGATCGAACCGGAAGGAATCCATCATGATGCGCGCAATTCTGCCGGCTGTCGCTCTCCTCGCCGGCACGGGGGTGGCTACAGCCTCCCTGTCGAGTCTTGTCGGCGCGTGGGGGCATGATTTTGTCGTCACACCGTTCGAGCCGATGCAGCTCATGGTTGCGATGGCGACCGACAAGATCACTGGCAAGCAGTTTAACGTCATCAAGATGCCAGACGGTCACGTGATGGCGGTGGTGCCCTTCGACCAGATGGCGAAGATGCCAGAGATCGACCGCAAAAGCCTGATGCCGATCAAGGGGGGAGGCTGATCGATCGAACACTTGTTGAATGTCGGGTCAGAGGCATCCAGCGGGATAACCGGTGCGATTGAATTCGGTTGTTTCTTACCGTTCAGCCAGTACCGCACGAACGGCCACTTCCCTTACCTCCTCACGGAAGCAAGGCAGCCCGATTTAGGCCAATTCTGCCATCCGCAGAAATAAGCGCTTACGGCCGCTTTCTGGCAGCCACAAAATCGGCTCATGCGGCTGGGTTGGGTCGTCAGCGGAACGTCCGCAAATGCTCGCCCTCATCTCAGTCCATCGGTTCGGGTGTCTCCTCGCCTTGTCGGCAGGGGCCGGCAAGGAGACAGGCGATGGGGCATTCCGCACACGATCCCGCCACCAAAGGACGGCCGGCCTGGAACGCCGGCCGCAAGCTCGGCGCCAAGCGCGCCCTCAAACCTCAGCAGGTCTGGGCCATCCGGTTCTGGCTCGACCGTGAACGGCGCATACGCGACCGGGCGATGTTCGACCTCGCCATCGACAGCAAGCTGCGCGGCTGCGACATCGTCAAACTCAAGATTGGCGACCTCGTCAGCGGCGGTCGCGTCCGTAGTCGCGCCATCGTCATCCAGCGTAAGACCGGTCGACCAGTGCAGTTCGAGTTGCTCGAACCCGCCCGTACCAGCATCCTCTCCTGGCTAGAGGCCAGGGGTGGATCGCTCGACGACCATGTCTTCCCGAGCCGGCTCGACGGCGTCACGCACATCAGCACCAGACAGTATGCACGCTTGGTCGATGAGTGGGTCGCGGGCATCGGGCTGCGCAGCGAGGACTACGGAACCCATTCCCTGCGTCGCACCAAGGCGTCGTTGATCTACAAGCGGACTGGCAACCTACGTGCCGTCCAGATCCTGCTCGGCCATACCAAGATCGAGAGCACGGTCAGGTATCTCGGTGTCGACGTTGAGGATGCTCTGACCTTAGCGGAAGGCACTGAGATTTGAGCACTGGCCCCCTCGGCTCCCGGGTCGAGGGGCTTTCAAACCGGCCCGGCTGCAAAGCGCCCAATTCGGTCGTACAGGACTTCGCCGCTCCCTCTTCAAAGCGGACATCGATAACCTGAACAGGTTCCGATTGGAACTTACCCGAAATTTGTGGCCGGCCCCGTTTTAGACGCGCAGGAGCTCCTTTGCTGGCGACCGACCGTCCAATGCATTCTGCGGCAAAACCCAGCCAAATGGGAACTTTCCGTTCTCCCTCACCAATCGATGAAGGTCTGCAATGAATCGAGCGTGCTCTCGCGCGCCAGCGGTGGCGGCACGCCGTCGGGAGCTGCCATCCCGATGCGGTCATGCCAATACGTCGCTAGGCCGACCTGACCCGTTCCGACGAGGTCGTATGCCGAGCCCGCAACGAACAAACAGCGAGAGCGCTCTGCTCCGAGGGCTTTGAGTCCCAACTCATATGGTCGGGGGTCAGGCTTGTAAAATCCGGCTCGCTCCGCCGTGACAACGACGTTGAAGTCGACACCCAAGCAACCGGCCGCGATGCGACCCAACCGCTCGGAGCAATTAGTCACCACGCCGAGCGGCACTGACTTCGCTGCAAGGGCCTGCAAGGTCTGTGTCACGCCAGGCCAGGGTTGGAGTTCCCCGTAACGGTCCTCAAGGTCCTGTGCCAGTCGGCGAGGTAGACCGACTGCTTCAGCTGCTTCGGCGACGAGATCTTCGTAGGGCCGGTACGCACCCGTCCGGTAGGTGATCTGCAGGTACTCTGCCCGCCATCGGCGGCCATCTTTCTCGCTGCCTGCGATCGCGTTCCACAAGGACCAACTGTCCAGCAGGGCCGTCAAGAGATCGAACAAGACGGCGTCGAAACGGTGAGTGGTCATTGCTGGCATCTCCGAGATTACCACCCAGATGTCATCCGAGCGCGGCCGGACGGCGCATTGGAGGTTAGTTCATCGCTAGTGCGCCATGGGTTGGGACGTCAGGGCGCGCGTGTGGCGACCGCCTCGACCTCCACGAGATAGCCGTGATGCAACTGCGGAACCGGCAACACGGCGCGAGCTGGCCTCGCCGGTCCGAATAGCTCAGCGAAGATTTGGTCGAATACCAACCAATGTTCGACGCCGACGAGGTAGGCCGTCACGCGCAGCACGTGGTCCGGACAGGAGCCTGCCTCGGCCAGGACCGCCAGCAAGTTGGCGAGCGCTCGTCGGATCTGGGCCTCGACTGTCGCGTCGGCCATGTGGGTACCGTCAGGTCGGAGTGGGAGCTGCCCCGAGACGAAGACGAGATCCCCCCATGCTGTGGCTTGGACATAGTGGCCTGCCGGTGCCGGAGCCCGGGCGGTCGCGACACGCTGAATTGGTGCTTTCATCGTTGGCGTCTCCTACCAGCCGTTGATGCGCGGCCACACGGCGCCGACTCGTCCGTCACCGTTGAGCACATGGTAGCAATCGTGCTGGGCACCGGTGGCGCAGGCATGGTTCGGCAGGATGCGGACCCGTGCGCCGATGGGCAGGTCGGGCAGATCGGTTCCGGTGCCCGGGCGGAGGGCGAGAATGCCGTGCTCTTGGTTGACCTCGGCGACGAGCAAATCGGGATAGGGGCGGCCCGCAAGGTCACAGACTACGCCGTATTCCTGGTCCACCGCCTGCCGCGCCGTGCTCCGGTCCCGTGACAGCGCCATCCAGCCCGCATCGGTGATGATCCAGCCCCTGTCGCGGCGATGTCCGATGACGGTGGCGAGCACGCTGAGCGCAATATCCCTGACCGCGACGGAGCCGACTCCTGCCTGGAACAGGTCGCCGAACATGAACACACCGGCGCGGACCTCGGTGACGCCGGAGAGATCCCGGGCCCAGCGCGCGGTCGGGGTCGAACCGACGCTGACTATTGGGCAAGGCAAATCCGCATCGCGCAAGATGGCGGCCGCGGCCACCGCCGCCGCCCGCTCGCGCTCCGCGGCCTCTGTGAGCGCCTCGGGTTCGTTGAGGCCGTAGCTGTCGCCGGCGTGCAGAAGTACCCCCCGCAGCGCCGTGCCCAATGCGCGTCCGATCGCGACAATCGTCTGCGCGTCCTCCGGCGGCACACCGGAGCGGTGTCCGTCAGCGTCGATCTCGATCAGCGCCGGCAGGACATGGCCGGAATGGACACCCCAGGACGCGACCGCTTCCGCTTGCTCGACCGAGTCGAGCAGCACGGTAAGCGTCGTGTCCCAACGCCTTCGGATCATGTCGACGCGATCGAGTTTCTGGGGGGTGATTCCCACTGCGTAGAGGATGTCTTGCACCCCGCCCTCGGCGAAATATTCCGCCTCGCGCAGCGTCGAGACCGTTGCAGGACCCGCCGGGCTGGTCATGGCGAGACGGGCGACCTGGATCGACTTCGCCGTCTTGAGGTGCGGTCGGAATCCGACACCCAGCTGCCGAAGATGCGCATGCATCCCTGCGAGGTTCGCCCGGAGGCGCGTTTCGTCTAATATAAGGCATGGGGTCGATAGTACGGGCGACGCCAAGTCGACTCGCCCCAGATTGATCGTGGTATCGGATCCGGCGTTCAACACGCCCGCCTCCCGCGCTTGCTGATCCGAGTGAAAAATCATAGCGGAAGAAGAAGCTCTATTAACCCTTACTTCATTTTGGATTAAGGGGGGCCTTAATGCTCGACACAGAAGACCTCCGCTTTTTCGCTGTCGTCGCGGCCAGCCCCTCCCTCGCCGCCGCCGCACGCGCATTGAACGTGTCACCGCCTGCCGTGACGCAGCGATTGCGAGCTTTGGAGAAACGACTGCGGGTCCACTTGATGGACCGTTCCGGTCGCGGCCTCACTCTCACCGACGAAGGTGAGCTGCTGGCCGAGCACGGGCGCGACCTTCTCGCCGCTTTCGACGACCTCGACAATGCATTGGCCGAGCGTCGCGGGGAGGTGATCGGCCACTTGCGGGTCGTCGCGCCTTTCGGCTTTGGGCGCCGTCACGTCGCACCGGTCGTGGCGGCTTTCCGCATCCTGCATCCAGGGGTCAGAGTCGACCTTTTGCTCTCGGACCGCCTCGGCCGCATGCCGTCCGAGATGTGGGACCTCGCCATCCACGTGGGTGAGATCAAGGAAGCAACCCCGAGCCTGACTGTCCGCGCGCTCGCGCCGAACGACCGTGTCCTTTGCGCGGCACCCGCCTACTTGGCGCAGCGTCCGGCTCCTCTGACGCCCGCCGAGTTGAAAGATCACGTCTGCATCGCGCTGCGCGAGAACGACGAGGATGTCACGCTCTGGCGCTTCTGCTCGGCCGATGGCGCGGAAGAGCGCGTCCGGATCGACGCGGGGCTGGCCAGCAACGACGGCGAGGTGGTGCGGGGCTGGGCCCTCGCCGGCCTCGGTGTGATCATGCGCTCAGAGTGGGATGTCGCGGACGACCTGCGGACGGGGCGGCTGGTTCGCGTCCTCGAAGGTCATGCTCTGCCTCCCGCTCCGGTCGTGGCACTGCTCGGGTCGAAACGGCAAGCGCGCGCGGCGAGGACCGAGAGGTTCCTGGCGGCGCTGAAGCAATCGCTTGATCCGCTCCCGTGGCGCGAGCATCGGCATCCCGCCGACATGGCACAAGCCGGTCGATCCTCGCCGTAGGGAGACGGACCCACGCCTAGGCGTCTCCTCCCCGGGACCGGCCCGTCCCAGGCAGACCAACCTCTTCTGCTCCGACCGCCTCCAACCGCAGAAACTCAATGAGCAGGGCCACCAACCTGTGGGGGCGACCGACACCCGAGCGCGCGACGAAGCGCCAAGAGGCGACCCGGGAGGCAAACGGCCATATCCGCACGAGGCGTCCGCTGGCGAGTTCGGAGTCGATCAGCGGCGAGCGGCCGAGCGCGAGCCCGGCGCCATCGAGGGCGGCCGCGATAACCTGGCTGAAGCTCGCGTACCGGATCACGCGAGGCTCGACGTCGCCCGGCAGATCGAGCTCCGAAGCCCAGCTGTTCCAGTCCAGCTCCGGACTGCCCTCGCACTCCTCCTGCAGGAGACGGTGCCGGCGAAAGACATCGGGTGTGACCGGGGTCAGACTCGGACTGCAGACGGGAAAGACATGCTCGGCCAACAGGACGACATCATCGGTTCGGATATGCTTGGCCGGCGCATAGACGATCGCGAGATCGATCGGATGGCGTGAAAAGTCGGGTTCGTCGGGTTGGATGATCGCGTTGATCGAATAGTCAGGGTGAACTTTCGCAAAATCCGCGAGCCGTCGCGGCAGCCACATTGTTGAGAACGGCAGGTTTGCGGAGACGGTTAGCCTGTTCTTAATCCCTTTAATCTCGGTGCAAGCTTCTTCGAGGACCAGAAGCGCCTGTTCGACAGCCGGTAAGAGCCGCGCGCCGGCGGGCGTCACAAGGATGCCGCCAACGCCGGTGCTCCGCTCCAGCAACCGGGTCCCCAGGTCGCGCTCAAGCGCCCGGATCCGATGGCTCACGGCGCTGGTGGACACATTCAGCTCCGCCGCGGCCCGGGCAAACCCGCCCAGGCGGATTGTGGCCTCGAAAGCCGACAGGGCGGCGAGGGGCGGGATGTGGACCATAGGGTGTTGTAGAAAACTCAATACCCCCTGAAAAGGTATCTTTTGCCCAGCTACCGATCGCACAGTAGCGTTGGTTTGCCTCGCCGCGGCAGGCC